>JAYYEE010000371.1:0-5080 GCA_036160175.1 Planctomycetota bacterium | reverse complement strand
CGCGGCGAGGCGCCCGAGTTCGCGGTGGTCCGCGAGGAGCTGGCGCGTCGCCGGACGGACGCCCGCGGCCTCGCCGTCTTCCGGCACTTCCAGCTGCTGCAGCGTCGCGACGACCCGAGCTGGCCCGAAGCGCGCCGCGGTCGCTTCGAGGTCGCGCTGTCGGCGCCGCTGGCCGAGCCGGTGGCGGAGGAGTTCTCGAGCGAAGCCGTCCCCGACGACGTGCTCGTACTGCGCGCGCCCGCTGGCGGCACGATGACGATGCGCACCGTCGACGCCGACGGCCGGCCCTTCTTGCACCCGGTGCACGTCGAGCTCTTTCAGGTAGACGAACAGGGGGACACGGTCGGTGAGGGCGTCAAGGTGAGCAAGGCGCAGGGCGCGGCGGCGTTGGAGCTCCCGTTCGTCGGCGTGGACCTCGCCGTCGAGGGGCACTTCCACCTCGACGACGAGTCCTTCCATTGGGTTGAGCGGTTGCCCGCCGTCCGCGAGGAGGGCGATCACCTCGACTTCGACGTCGTCGTCGCGCCCGAGGGGGGGATGTTGCGCGGGGTCGTCGCCGGCGAGGGCGGCGCGGAGGTCGACTTCGCGGTCCAGGCAGGGCCTGTCCAGGTCGAGGTCGAGCGCCTGCAGCTGGACGACGACGGGGGGTTCCACCTCCCGTACCGGCGTGCGCCGGAGCTCGAGGCGCCGTTCCGTCTGCAGCTGCGTCGCGACGGCGAGCCGGTCGAAGGCGGCGTGTTCCCCTTCGCGAGGTTGCCTGTCGAGGGGGTCTTGGACGTCGGCGTCCTGCAGATCGGCGCGTTAGAACCCCTCGCCGTCGGCGTCGTCGTGGACGACCTGGGCGCGGCGGTCGCGGGCGCGGTGGTCCAGCTGCAGCGCCAAGCGGCGACCGGACCGCTTCGCGGCGGCATGGAGTTCCGCGACGAGGCGGCCGCCCGGTCGAGACGGACACCGACGGACGCTTCACGGTGTTTGGCGTGCGCGAGCGCGGCCGCAGCAGGCTGTTCGTGAAGGCCCAAGACCACTTCCCGGCGGAGACCGCCGACCTGCGACCAGGTGACGACGCGGTGCGCGTCGAGCTGTTGCGTAAGGGGGTTCTCGCAGGCGTGGTGTTGGTGCCTGAGTGGATGCACCCGGGCTACGTGCGCGTCGAGCTGCTGCCGCAGCACGTGCCGAGCTTGCCGCCCGGCGGCGCCGCAGAGCGGCTGGGGCGGATCGAGGGCGAGCTGCTCGCGTTCGACTGGCTGCGCGCCGGGACCTACTCGCTCACGTTCGCCATGAGGGGCTTCCGCGAGCCGTTCCTGCGCCTCGAGGACCTCGTCGTCGCGGCTGGAGCGAACGGGCTGCACCCTGACCTCAACGGGCTCGACCTCTCGCGATACATCCATCGCTTCGAGATCTCTGCCGTCGACGAGAACGGCGACCCGGTGGTTGCCGACCGACCGATGCTCGCGCGCATCACGCACGCCGACAACACCCGCAGCTGGATGGGCTTGCCGGTCCGCGGGAGCGCCAGCCAGGTGTTCAGCGCGACGCCGCAGCTAGAGGTTTTTCCGACGGCGTCAGGGTATGTCGCCGATCCTCAGGTCCTGAGCCCTGGCCCCAACGAGGTCCTCTATCGGCGCGTCCCGCCGGTGGAGGTGGCGCTGCCCGGCCTCTACGCGCTCGGCCAGGGCGTGGAGGTGTACGTCGCGCTCGAACAGCTGGACCGCGGCGCGCTGCCGGCGTCGTTGGGCGAGGGCTTCGACAACATCAGCAACCGGATGTCGGCGTGGTACGAGCAGTCGCGCTTCTCTGCGGCCGAGCTGCAGAGCGACGACATCGCGCGCTTCGTGCTGCCGGGGGGCGGGCCGCACAAGGTGGGGCTGCGCGTCTCGCTGGCAGACGGGGCGCCGCAGTTCGTCGAGCTCGGCGTCGTGGACATCGCGTTGGTGCCAGGCGGAGACACGGTCCGCGTCTCGTCGGCGTACGACGCCGACGCAGTGCGCGCTGCGGTCGAGGCCGCGCGCGACGGGAAGTAAGGGCCTCAGCGGACGAGGTCGCGGAGCGCGAACCGCAGGAAATACAGCTCGCGCTCGCCCTCGTAGAGCACGCCGACGTGCTCCGCGCCGATCTGGGTCAGGCACGAGTAGCCAAAGCCGCGGCGTTGGTCGTACAGGGTCCACATCGACGAAGGCCAAGTCACGCCCTCGTCCCGGCTGACCTTGAGCGTCATGTCGAAGCGTCCAGCGGCCGTCGCGGGGTTGGAGAACAGCAGCATCGTCCCTAGCGCGTCGTGGTCGACGCGCAGCAAGCTCGCCATGCAGACTGGCTCTACCAGGGCGCTGCGGGAGGTCGGGTGCGCCGCCCACGTCGCGCCGAGGTCGCGCGTTGTGTAGACGGAGCGCGCGCCGCCGCGGTTGTCGCGGCAGTTGATCATCAGGACGCCGTCGTCGAGCTCGACGACCTGCGCCTCCGGCGTGTCGACCTTGACGCCGCTGCCGACGCGCCAGCTCGCGCCGTGATCTTTGGACCAGAGCACGGTCGAGAACGGCTTGCCTTGGTGGGGGCCGTCCGGCGCGCTCCGGAACTGCGCCGCGAAGACCAGCGTGCCGTCCTTCATCGTGATCCCGCGGCCGGGGCCTTGCAGCATGAAGCGCCAGCGCGGGTCTTTGACCTGCGCGGTGATGTTCTGCGCCGCCGCCCAGGTCAGGCCGTCGTCGTCGCTATACGTCAGCATCAGCTGACCGGTCTCTTCGGGCGCGACGCCGGGTCCGGAGCCGTGCCAGCCGCGGTCTCCGTGGCTCCAGACCGCGGCCACCCAGATCCTCCCCGTCGCGGAGTCGACGAGCACGGCGGGGTCGCCGACCCCGTCATGACGCCACTTCGGGTCGTCTCCCATGTCGATCACCACGCGCATCGGGGACCACGTTCGGCCGCCGTCGGTGCTGCGGGACATGCCGACGTCGACGTCACCCGGCAGGTCGCCAGTGCCGCGATAGTGGTTGTCGTAGACAGCGATCAGGGTGCCGCGGTTGGTCGTCGCGAGGCCCGGGATGCGCGTGGTGTGCACGCCGTCGTCGTTCGCGCCGCGGACCACGACGCCGAGTCGTGCCGGCGGCGCGGCGATCGGGGGCGGGTCCACGATGACGCCGTCGCCGAGGGATAAAGCGCGGAGATGGACCTGCGTACATGAGCCCCAAGGCGTGTCTTCTCGCCAAACGACCTCTAGGTCGATGTCGTTGACGCCGCTCTTGAGCGCATGGTCGCCGCGAATCGTCACCCGCTCGGCGGCCGGCTGCTCTTGGCCCAGCGCGCGAACAGCCGCGATGTGTCGGACGGAGTCCGCGGGGATGACTACCTCACAGGACGAGACGCGGAGCGGTTCGAGGTCGCCGCGCACGTCGATCCGGATTCGGTCCGCGACGCTCGGGCGCCCTGCGAGCATCGGCGCCGTGTAGCGCTCGCGACGGCTCGCGATCACGCGCATCGGCTCGGCCGGCGCAGCTCGCACGACGTCGAGCAAGAGCCCGCTCTCGAGCGGCGACCAACATCGCAGCCGGAGCTTCTTCGTGGATGCTGGCACCGTGAACGAGACCTCGCTGCGGAAGCGCGCGCCCACCTGGACATGGTCGCCGACATACAGCTCGCGCCAGCTCCCTTGGTGTTCGGCTTCGACGCGAAACCGAAACGGCGCGCGCTTGGTCCAGCGCTCTGCACGCATCGTGACCTGCGTCGCGCGTTCTGCGTCGACGTCGAGCTCGACGCGTCGGTCCTCGCCGCCGTGGATGCGCAGGCAGCGCTGGCCTTCGTGCGCGAAGCGGTCAGTGATCTCCGCGTGGTCAGGCGCCGCGCGCCACGTGCCGACCGGTCCGCGGTGGTTGCGCAAGGGGCCCGCGGGCGCCGCCTCGAAGCTCTCGATCCGGGCGGGAGCGGCGCCGGGCTGGGCGAGCACGCCCCGCTGGAGCGCGGTGATCCCGAGCAGCGCGAGCATGATCGTGGCGCGAGGCGACATGAGGCCAATGGTCTGCTCCGCGCGGCCTGGCGGCAAGCGCGCCTTACGGCGGCGCGGTCGTTGGCGCCTGACGGGAATGACGCGTCATGTTGTGGGAGAGCGGGGTGCGCTCACGTTCTCCTGTGTGGACAAGACAAGGAGAACATCGATCATGAGAACCCCAACCCTACTGGTCGTTCTGGCGACCATCGGTCTTTCGATGACCGCGACCGCGCAAGAGCGCGGTCGCGAGCGTGGTGAGCGCCCGCGCGTAGAGCGCGGCGAGCGCGGCGGTGGCCCGAAGGAGGTGGGGCGTCGCCCCGCGGAGAAGCGCCAAAAGAAGCGCGCGGAAGTCGTCGAGGAAGCGCGTGGCCGGGGCGGCGAGGGCCGCGTGGGCAAGCGCGGCAAGGCGCTCAAGCGGGCGAAGCAGGCGCGAGGCCGCGGCGGCAAGAGCCGCGTGGGCAAGCGCGGCAAGGCGCTCGAGCGGGCGAAGCAGGCGCGCGGCCGCGGCGGCAAGAGCCGCGCGGGGATGCGCGGCAAGGCGCTCGAGCGGGCGAAGCAGGCGCGCGGCCGCGGCGGCAAGAGCCGCGCAGAGAAGCGCGGGAAGAAGGGCGCCCGATCGGCTCGCGGCCGTCGCCGCGGTAACTGAGCCTGCGCGCGCGGCCCGCGGCTTCGCTTCGGACCTCCAGGGGGCTAGGCTCGCCGGAGGATGACGACATCGACGATCCGCCTCCGCGATGTGCGGGCGCACAACCTCGACGGCGTGGACGTCGAGGTGCCGCGCGGGAAGTTGACCGTCGTCACGGGCGTCTCCGGCAGCGGCAAGAGCTCGCTCGTGTTCGATACGCTCCACGCGGCGAGCGAGCGGCGCTACTTGGAGACCCTCTCGTCGCATGCTCGCCAATTCCTCCAGCGGATGCCGAGCCCCGACATGGGGAGCGCGGCGGGGTTGTCGCCGAGCATCGCGTTATCCCAGCGCCGGGCTGGCGACCACGCCCGGTCAACCGTCGGCACGCTGTCCGGCCTGCATGATCAGCTGCGCTTCTGGTTCGCGCACGAGAACGGCATGGAGCCGCGACACCTCTCGTTCTTGAGCGCAGGGGGGTG
>JAYYEE010000370.1:0-2519 GCA_036160175.1 Planctomycetota bacterium | reverse complement strand
GGCTGATGTTTAAGGCCGCCGGCAAGGTTTTCCGAGTCGGCGTGCTGATGACGGGCAACCCGCCCAAGCTGACGGAGATCTTCGGCTGGCTCTGGAGGTCGTGAGGCTGATGAGCGCGACTCCTGAGGGGCCTGTCTTGATCGTCGGCGGCGGCCAGGGAATCGGCCGCGCTGTCGCCGCCGAGTTCGCCGAGCGCGCGACCATCTGGACGCGTAAGACCGGCGTCGACGCGACCGATGAAGCGTCCGTCCGCGACGCGTTCGCGCGGCTGCACGAGGAGCACGGCGCGCCCTACGCGCTGGTCCACACCGTCGGCGACTTCAGCGAGCAGCCGCTGCTGGAGACCAGCGAACACTCGTTCCGCCACCTCTTCGAGAGCAACGTCACCACCGCGTTCCAAGTGACGCAGGCGGTGGTCCCTGCGATGGTCGACGCTGGTCGCGGTCGAGTCGTGCTGTTTGCGGCTGCCGGCGCCGACCGGCAACGGGCCATGCTGAGGGCGCCTGCCTACTTCGCGGCGAAGGCGGCGCTGATCCAGCTGGCGAGGTCGCTCGCCCTCGAGGTCGCCGGGTCAGGAGTCACCGTCAACGTGATCTCGCCTGGGCTCATCGACCACCCAGACAGCCACCGCGAGTCCCAGGCGCGGATGCTCTCGCGGGTGCCGCTGGGGCGCGTCGGCGAGCCCGGGGAGGTCGTCGCCATGGTGCGCTATCTCCTTTCGCCAGAAGCCAGCTACGTCACCGGCCAGGTGTTTACGATCGACGGCGGGCTCCAGGCGTGAGCAGGGCGGCGACTCCGGCCGCAGAAACGCCTTGTCAGCCACCCCAGCGTGGCGGTAAACCGTTTGCTCCCAAAACGGTTAACCAACCAGGACTGACAAGATCGAACCTACGATCCTATCCCCCACGGGCCACGACCTCTCGGCGCTAGACGTCGACGCGGTGCGCGCGGTCACTCGGCTCATCGACAAGGGGTATGAAGCCTATCTCGTCGGCGGCTGCGTGCGCGACCTGCTCCTCGACCGCACGCCGAAGGACTACGACATCGCCACCGAGGCGCGCCCTGCCCAGGTCAAGCGGACCTTCTCGCGCAACTGTCGGATCATCGGCCGTCGCTTCAAGCTGGCGCACCTGCACTTCCACCGCAACACGAAGATCCTCGAGTGCTCGACGTTCCGCCGCAACCCGCAGCCGGGTGAAGGGGACAGCGACGAGGACCTGCTGATCACGCGCGACAACGAGTTCGGCACCGCCGAGGAAGACGCGCTCCGGCGCGACTTCACGGTTAACGCGCTGTTCCTCGACCCGACCGAGGACCAGATCGTCGACCACGTCAACGGCTTAGCTGACATCGAGGCCAGGGTGATCCGGACGATCGGGGACCCCGTGGTGCGATTCCGCGAAGACCCTGTGCGCATCCTGCGCGCGGCCAAGTTCGCCGGGCGACTCGGCTTTGACGTCGAGGAGAAGACCCTCGCCGCTATGGCAGAGACATCGGAGGACCTCGTCCGCGCCGCCCCCCCGCGCGTTCTCGAGGAGATCCTTCGGCTGCTCCGGAGCGGACACGCTAGCGACAGCTTCCGCCTGCTCGACGAGGTGCGCGCGATCGAGCACCTCGTGCCCGTCGTCGGACGGTTCTTGGCGGACGCAGACGACGAGCGCGTCGACGCCTTCTGGGCGCTGCTCCGCGCGTTGGACGCGCACATCCAAGACCAGCCGGCAGGGGCCGAACCGCCGCCCAACGGCGTCTTGCTCGCGGCCCTCGTCTATGAAGCGGTCGCCGCAGAGCGCGCGCGTACGCCCAAGCGCAGCGCGTCTTCGATCGCCGAGGACCTGCTGGGGTCATTGGCGACGGATCTGCGCCTCCCGCGACGCGACAGCGGGTGCCTCAAGCGCGCCTGTGGGGTGCAACACCGCTTCGCTCAGGCTGAGGACAAGCGGAGGTTCCGCGCCGAGAGCTTCGTTCACGGCCCGTACTTCGAAGAGTCGCTGATGCTGTTCACGCTCCGGACTGTGGCCGAAGACGGCGACCCCGAGGCTGCGGCCAGCTGGCGGGCGCTCGCCGAAGCCGAGGGCGTGAGCGCGGTTGCCGGCGCCGACGACGCACCAGAGGACAGCGACGAGCAGCCGACGAAGAAGCGTCGGCGGCGCCGCCGTCGGCGGCGTGACGACGACGAAGACCGCGAAGATGACCGGGACGTGGAGGCGCCCTCCGGCGAGGCCTCGAGCGACGATGTGCCACCCGCTCGCGCGCGACGCAGCCGGCGACGAGCGCCGGTCAACGAAGGCGCCACAGGCGAAGACCTCAGCGACGTCACCTTCCCGAGCGGGGCGGACGACGACGACAGCCACGCCGGCGACCAGAGCGACGCGCCCGACGACGGCGACGACGCGCTCGTCGACGAGCCCGAAGAGATCACGCTTAGCAACGTCACGCTCGACGACGTCACCTTTGACGACGACGAGCAGGATGACGACGAAGCGCCGAGGAAGCGTCGACGGCGGCGCGGCCGTCGCGGC
>JAYYEE010000369.1:0-3339 GCA_036160175.1 Planctomycetota bacterium | reverse complement strand
CCCGACGGGCGGATCGCCAATAAGGAAAGAGACCCTGTCGACTGACCGGGCGTGCCGCGGTGTGTCTTGGGGTGAGGTCGTGTCCTAAGAACCCGACTTCGAGCGCAGATGCTAGCCGGGCCGCCCTGGTGGGGTCAAGCGAAGCGTTGGGCGTCGAAAGTATGTGTCGCCCCAGCGGTTACCCGCGCTGATATCAAGCTAGAGTCTGCTCAGACGCCCATGTCGCACCACGTAACGTCGCTAGAACTCCGCCCGTTCGCCCTCGGGGACGCGGAAATCGTCGCGCCTTGGCTCAGCGGTCCTGGCCTCTCGCTGCCCCCAGGCAACGCGCCTTGGCCCGAGCGCCTGATCGACGACCAGCGCATCGTCGCGCTGGTGGCCTGCTCGGCCGGGGAGCAGATAGGGTTGCTGCGGCTGGACTGCGGCCCGGACGGGGTCGCCGACGTGACCCTGGTCGTCGCCCCCGAGCGGCGGCGCCAAGGCGTCGGCCGCAACATGTTCGGCCAGGCGCTGCTGCGCGCGCGCGCCGTCGGGATGCGTCGGCTCGTGGCCTATATCGACCTCGAGAATGACCCCGCCTGCGCCTTCTTCGAGAGCGTCGGCTTCGAGGATTGTGGGGTGAGCGGCGGCCGGATCCGGATGGAGCGCGTGGTGCACACGGGGGGACCAGGCGCGAAGCCGCTGGACGTGCGGGGCTGACTCGGCCGACGCTGCGGCGCACTCTTCGCTTGACCGGCGCATCCCCTGCTGTCTGCTTCGGGGATACAGCCATGCAGACAGCCAGCATCAGCCAACTGCTCCGAGGGGAGCTCGAGACCGGTCAACAGGTCGAGGTCCGCGGCTGGGTCCGCACCCGCCGCGACTCCAAGGCCGGCCTGTCGTTCCTCCAGGTCAGCGACGGCAGCTGCCAGGGCACGATCCAGGTCGTCGCCAAGACCGACCTGCCCAACTACGTCGACGGCGTCCAGAAGCTGACCGCGGGCAGCTCGCTCGTCGCGCGCGGTGCGCTCGTCGAGTCGCGCGGCAAGGGGCAGTCCGTCGAGATCCAGGCGTCGTCGGTCGAGGTCGTCGGCTTGGTCGACGACCCTGAGACCTACCCCATCCAGCCAAAGCAGCACAGCCTCGAGTTCTTGCGTGAGCAGGCGCACCTCCGGCCGCGCACCAACACGTTCGGCGCGGTCGCGCGGATCCGGCACGCAGCCGCCTTCGCGATCCACGACTTCTTCACGCAGCACGGCTTCTTTTGGGTCAACACGCCGATCGTGACCGCGAGCGACGCCGAAGGCGCGGGCGACATGTTCCGGGTCAGCACGCTCGACATCCAGAACCTGCCCAGGGACGAGCACGGCGGCGTGGACTTCACCCAGGACTTCTTCGGGCGTGAGTCGTTCCTGACGGTCTCCGGGCAGCTCAACGTCGAGGCCTACTGCCTCGCGCTCTCCAAGGTCTACACCTTCGGGCCGACGTTCCGGGCCGAGAACAGCAACACCACGCGCCACCTCGCCGAGTTCTGGATGGTGGAGCCGGAGATCGCGTTCGCTGACTTGAACGACGACGCTGACCTCGCCGAAGCGTTCTTGAAGCACGTGTTCCGCCACGTGCTCGAGGTCCGCAGCGATGACCTCGAGTTCTGTGAGCAGCGCGTGCAGGCAGGCGTCATCGAGCGCCTCAAGAAGTTCGAGGAGGCGTCGTTCGAGCGCATGGACTACTCCGTGGCGATCGACGTGCTGCAGAAGAGCGGCAAGAAGTTCGAGTACGCGCCGGAGTGGGGCATCGACCTGCAGACGGAGCACGAGCGTTACCTGTGCGAAGAGCACGTCGGCCGTCCGGTGGTGGTGATGAACTACCCCAAGGAGATCAAGGCGTTCTACATGCGGATGAACGACGACCAGAAGACCGTCGCCGCGATGGACGTGCTGGCGCCAGGGATCGGCGAGATCATCGGCGGCAGCCAGCGCGAGGAGCGCCTCGAGGTGCTGGATCAGCGCATGGCCGCGATGGACCTCGACGCAGACCACTACTGGTGGTACCGCGACCTGCGCCGCTACGGCACCGTGCCGCACGCGGGCTTCGGCCTCGGGTTCGAGCGGTTGATCGTCTACATGATGGGTCTGCAGAACATCCGCGACGCGATCCCGTACCCGCGCGTGCCAGGACAGGCGTCGTTCTGATCATGTCGGCGCTGCTGGTCCTCGTGATCGCGGCGGTGTGGGCGTTCGCCGCGACCGCGTGGCCGGCGCTCCCCGAGCAGTTCCCGACCCACTTCGACGCCGGCGGCCGCCCCGACGCGTGGGCCGCGCCGGGGTTCGCCTCGTGGTTCTTGCTACCGACGCTCGCGACCGGGATTGGCACACTGATGGGGTTGGGGCTGCCGCGCTGGATCGTCGGCATGGCCCGTCGCAACTCGGCGCTGCTCAACATGCCGCAGAAGGCGCGCTTCCAGGCGCTGCCCGAGGCCGCGCGCGTGCGCGTGGTGGCCGCCGCCGCCGTCGGACTGCGGCGGGCCGCGCTGCTGGTCGTGGCGCTGTTCGGCTGGATCCTCTACGGCACCAACGAGGTCGCGCACGGGCGCTGGGACGGGCTGCCGCCCGCGGGCCTGTTCGGGGCGGTGGGCCTGTTCGTGGCGCAGTCGCTTTGGCTCGTGGTCGCGGCGTCGCGGGCCGTGTCACGCGAGGTCGCGGCAGCGGGCGCCGCCGGGTAGGCTGCGCGCTCTATGCGAACCCTCTCCTTGGCCGCCGCGCTGTACGCGCTGGCCGCTTGCAACTCCCTAGCCGTGACCGACCCTCCCGCCTTCCCAGATATCTCCGTCGACGCCGCCGCCGACCTCGTCGCCGCGGGCGGCGACGTCGTCGTGCTCGACATCCGCACCCCCGAGGAGTACGCCGCGGGCCACCTGCCGGGCGCGGTCCTGATGGACTGCAAGGCGCCCGACTTCGCCCACAAGTTGAAGGCGCTGGACCCGAGCAAGACCTACGTCATGCATTGAGGCTCGGGAGGTCGGAGCAGCCGTGCGCTGCCCACTTTCCAGGAGCTGGGGTTCGAGGACGTGCAGCACCTGCGCGCCGGCTACAAGGGCTGGGTCCAGGCCGGTAAGCCGACCGAGAAGTAGGCAGGCGCTCGGGTCGCCTGTCTCCGATGGCTTGACGACGGATCGAGCCCGCCCGTGGGGCCGCGCTACTCGTTGTCAGGCTGCGTCAAGATGCGCTTGTAGCAGCAAAAGACGAGCGTGCCGACGGCGCCGATGGAGCCGAGCATAAAGATCCAGCCGACGGTGGTCAGTTCGGTGTTGCCAAGCATGGTGATTGCTCCGGTTGGTTGGTTGCGGTGCCCTTAAGCCTC
>JAYYEE010000368.1:0-4258 GCA_036160175.1 Planctomycetota bacterium | reverse complement strand
GCGGCGCCGCTTTGGTGTGGGGCGGCGAAGCGTTCGCGGTGCAGCGCGACGGCCGCGCCAACGATCGCCAGCTCTACCTGGGCCCGCAGGTCGACGTGGCAGAGACGATGGCCCAGCTGCTCGGAGCGCTGCGCGCAGGCGCCGCCGAGTTGGGGGACGGCCCTGAGCAGCAGCTGGTCGGCCTGCAGCTGACCCACAGCGGCCGCTTCGCGCGGCCCGACGGTCCGCCGGCGCCGCTGCTGGCGCACCGTCACCCGCAGCTCGCCGTGAAGCACCCGCACACCGCGGGCGCGCCGGTGTTGACGGACGGCGAGCTCGAGGCGATCGGGGACAACTACGTGCGCGCGGCGAAGCTGGCGCAGGGCGCGGGCTTCGACTTCGTCGACGTCAAGATGTGCCACGGGTACTTGCTCCACGAGCTCTTGTCCGCGCGGCATCGCGACGGCAGCTACGGCGGCGACCTCGCGGGCCGCACGCGGCTGTTCGAGCGCATCGTCGCGGGGATCCGCAGCGCGTGCCCCGGTCTGCACGTCGGCGTGCGGATCTCGCTGGCCGACACGATCCCTTACGAGAAGGACGCCGACACGCGCCGCGGCCGACCGATGGCGTGCGAAGGCCCCTACACGCACGGCTTCGGCGTCGACCAAGACGACCCCTCGCGCTTCGACCTGGACGAGCCGCTTCAGCTGCTGCGTCGCTTCGAAGCGCTCGGGATCGAGCTGGTCAACGTCACGCTGGGCTCGCCGTACCACAACCCGCACCTGCAGCGACCAGCGGCCTACCCGCCGAGCGACGGCTACCAGCCGCCTGCCGACCCTTTGGTGTTTGTCAAGCAGCACCTCGACGTCGTGCGCGCCGCCAAGCAACGCTGCCCTGCGCTGAAGTTCGTCGGAACCGGCTACACCTATCTCCAGGAGTGGCTCATGCACTGCGCCCAGCGCGAGGTCCGCGACGGCCACGTCGACTTCGTCGGCCTCGGGCGAATGCTGCTGAGCTATCCCGAGCTCGGCCGGGACGTGCTCGCAGGCAAGGAAGTGCAGCGCAGGCGCATCTGTCGCACCTTCAGCGATTGCACCACGGGGCCGCGCAACGGCATGATCAGCGGGTGCTTCCCGCTCGATCCCCACTACAAGGCGATGCCCGAAGCGGCCAAGATCAAGCAACTGCGCGACGGCGCAAAGTAGGCAACCAGTGAGCGAGCAACACGGCGGAGATCTCGACCAGGTCCGACAGGGGCTGCGCATGGCGGCGCCGCCTGACCCCGACAAGCTCGCCGCCGAGCGGCAGGTCCTGCAGGAGCTAGAGGGGGCGCCGTTGACCAAGCGGTGGGGCGGCTACCTGAAGTTCATCGGGCCTGGCTACCTGCAGAGCGCGATGACGCTCGGCAGCGGCACGGCTGCGAGCAGCCTCTTCGCCGGCGCGGTGTTCGGCTACGACCTGCTGTGGGTTGCGCCGGTCGGGATGCTGCTCGGCATCCTCGCGATGGGCGCGGTCTCGCACCAGACGCTGTCGACCGGCGAGCGGGTGCTGCCGGCGATGGCCAAGCACGCGCACCCGGTCGTCGCGTGGGGCTTCGCGCTGGCGGCGATGGTCGCGTCGATCGTTTGGCACTTCCCGCAGTACAACCTCGCGGCGGCCTCTCTAGTGGACGCCGTGGGCACGCTCGGCCTCGACGGCGTGCCGAAGATGGGGGCGAGCGCGTTCGTGCTGGTGTGGGCGGTGCTGCTGTCCACGATGTACGGCAAGAGCCCCCGGCTGGTGCGGGTCTACGAGCGGTTCCTCAAGTACACGGTCTGGGGGATCGTCGTGATGCTGCTCTGGGTGCTGCTCAACACCGAGACCGACTGGGGCGGCGTCTTCGCCGGCTTCGTGCCGAATCTGCCCGAGGACCGCAACGGCTTCCGCAGCATCGACCTCGCCGTCGCCGGCATCGCCGCGGCGGTCGGCGTCAACATGCTGCTGCTCTACCCCTACAGCCTGCTGGCGCGGGGGTGGGGTCGTGAGCACCGCGGGCTGGCGCGGTTCGACCTGTTCAGCGGGATGCTGGTGCCGTACGCGCTGGCGAGCTCGCTGATGGTGATCGCCGCGGCCAACACGCTCGGCGACCTCGACATCCAGAAGGGCGCGGCGGTCGGTGAGATGGGCCACGTGCTGGGCGAGGTCGTGGGGCCGGTCGCCGGTCGGCTGATCTTCGACCTCGGGATGCTCGCGATGGCGCTTAGCACGATCACGCTGCACCTGGTGTGCTGCGGGTTCGTCGCGATGGAGTGGTTCGGGCTGCCGTTCGGCTCGCTGCGCCAGCGGCTGTGCATGCTGCTGCCGGTGCCGGGCTTCTTGGCGCCGCTGTTCTGGGGCGACATCGCGATCTACCTCTCGGTCCCGACGACGATCCTGTGCGGCACGATGCTGCCGATCGCCTACATCGGCTTCCTGCTGTTGCAGCGCAGCAAGGCCTACCTGGGCGCCGATCGCCAGCAGGGTCTCGCCGGCTTGGTCGCGACCGGCGGCCTATTGGTGGCGATGCTCGTCATCGTCGTGTCGATGGTCGCCAAGTACGCCGGATGACCGCGTCGCGACGGACCGCCTTCCGGCTCTGCTACGGCGCGCTGCACGTCGTGATGCGCGAGGAGTACCGCGGGCTCGGCCACACCCTGTCCACGCCGGGCGCTGCCACCGAGATCGAGGCGCACGTCGACTGGTCGGCGACGATGCAGCTGCGGCGCGACCTGGACCGAGACGGCTGCGGCGTCGCCGAGGCGATGGACACCGCGCAGCGGTTCTTCCTCGGCTGGCCCGCGGCGCGGCGGCTGATCGCCGAGACCGGGGCGCTGCACCTGGAGCACGGCTTCTGCGCCGGCGCCGGCACGGACCAGCTCAAGCGCGTCGGGCGGCGCAGCGACCTCGTCGACGCGGTGGTCGAGCAGTGCGCCTACATCACCTCGCACGGCGGCGTGCCAGTGGTGCTGCCGATGCCGTGGCTCTGCGAGCAGCGAGCAGGCGAGCGCGAGTTCGTCGAGGTCTACGAGGCGATCATCCGCGCGGTGCGCGGGCCGATCCTGCTGCACTGGCTGGGGCCGATGTTCTTACCGGCGCTCGAGGGCTACTTCCCGGGCCGAAGCTTCGAGAAGGTCATGGCGATCGACCCGGCGACGGTGCGCGGCTGCAAGCTGTCGCTGCTCGACCGCGGCTTTGAGGAGCAGGTGCGCAAGGACCTGCTCGCGAGCGAGCAGCTGGTGTTGACCGGCGACGACTTCCACTTCGGCGCCCTGCTCCTCGGCGATGGCGAGGCGCCGTCTCGCACGACGACCGTAGGCGACCGCGAGGTCGCGTTTGGGGACTTCAGCCACGCCCTGCTCGGCGTCTTGGACGCGACGGCGCGGCCCACGGTGGCGGCGCTGCAGCGACTGCAGGAGGGGGACCCGGCCGGCTTCACCGCTGCGATGGAGCGCTGTGAAGCCCTGGGTCAGCACGTCTTCGCCGCGCCGACCCAGCACTACAAGGCGGGTCTCGCGTTCCTGGCGTGGCTCAACGGGCAGCAGGAGAACTTCCTGCTGGTCAACCGTGAGGATACGGCGCGCGACCGCGACCACTACCTGCGCTGCGCCGAGCTGGCGCGAGACGCCGGCTGCGTGCGCGACGAGCCGACCTTCACGTCGCGGCTGGCGGAGTTCGCCGCAGCCCCCTGGCCGCCCGAGGCCTGATCGGGCACGCTCAGGGCGGTGAAGCAGACGCTGCACATCGGTGACGTCGAGGTCGGGCTGCCCGCGGTGCAGGCCGCGCTGAGCGGCTACTCGGACCTCGCGATGCGTGCGGTCGCGCGCGAGCACGGCGCGACCTATGCGATCAACGAGGTCGTGCTCGACTCGCTGGTGCTGCAGAAGGGCAAGCTTCAGCGGCGCATCTTGTCGGTGCCGGAGTATGACCACCCGGTCGGCGGCCAGCTGATGGGCAGCCAGCCCGAGACCTTCGGCGACGCGGCGCGCGAGCTGGTCAAGGCCGGCTACGACGTCGTCGACATCAACTTCGGCTGTCCGGTCAACAAGGTGCTCGGCCGGCGGCGCGGCGGCTGGCTGCTGCAGGACACCGACACCGCGCTCGGGATCATCGACTCGGTGGTGCAGTCGGTGCAGGGCGACGCGCCGGTGTCGGTCAAGATGCGTCGCGGCACCGACGACTCACCCGAGGCGGAGAAGCGTTTCTGGGACATCCTCGAGGGCGGCATCGAGCGCGGCCTGTGCGCTGCGACCGTGCACCCGCG
>JAYYEE010000367.1:0-25174 GCA_036160175.1 Planctomycetota bacterium | reverse complement strand
ACAGCGGGTGGTCGGCGGCGTCTGCTTCGATCAGGCCAGCGATGCGCGTCGGCGTCGGCACGTCCTCGCCGCGCGCGCGGAGCTCTTCGACGAGGTCCGCGGCGTCGTCGATGGCGTCCAGGTCGTTCGGCAGCAGCCCGTGTCGAACGCAGGCGTCGAGCAGCAGCGCGTCCTGGTCGTCGCATGCGTCCGCCGCCCAGCGCGTGACGGCGTCGCCGACGCGCTTGGCCAGCAACGAGACCATCCCGCGCGCGTCGCCGGGCTGTGGTCGGGCCGCGCGCACGGCGGCCGCTACGCCGTAGGGGTCGGCGTCGACGCGCGGCGCGGGCGCGTCGGTAGGTTGGATCCGGACGTCGCGCAGGCCGAAGTAGCCGCCCTCGCCGCCGCCCGCCTCGACGGGCGCGTCTCTGCTGGTCGTCAGCTCGACGTGGGCGCGCTCGCCGTCCCAGTAGCTCAAGTCGACGCGCCGCCAACGCCACTCGTCGTGGTCGAGGCCGACGCGTTGGAAGGTCAACCCGCTGCGCGGGTAGTCCTGCACGACGAAGCGGAGGTGCGCGCCCTCGCCGAGCACCAGGGCCCAGGCCGCCTGAGACGGCCCGACGTCGAAGCGCCGCGAGTGCAGCACGCCCCGGTGCCGCGACGTGTCGAGGTGCGTGTAGGCGCCAGCGGGGTAGATCCCTCGCAAGACCTGGTCGCCATCGGAGGCGACCGCGAAGGCGCCGGCGGCAGCGACGCCGTCGCGCAGGCCGTTGCCGTAGAAGTGCCATCCCTCGGGGTCGGCCAGCCGGATGCGGAGGCTTTCGGGCGCGGGTGCAGGCGCGGCGAGACGGGGAGAGGCCAGCAGGTCACGCAGCGCTGCTGCGAACGCCGGGCCGACGAGCTCGCTGCGTGGGCCCCGGCCCGTCGCGCGGTCCAGCTCGCGCAGCAGCCACGCGGGGTGGTCCTCCTCGAGGTCGTCGCCAGCCGCGTCCTCCAGCAGCGCGGGGAGCCGCGCCTCGACGTGTTCGCGCCAAGCGGCGGTCACCTCGACCTTGAGTCGGCGCTTGAGGTCGCGGATGGCTGCGGTGCCTTCCGCTTGTCGTTCCTCGGCGTTGGCGTCGAGGATCCCGGGTCGACACGACGACAGCACGCCGAACAAGGCGTAGTAGTCGGCTTGGCTGATCGCGTCGAACTTGTGGTCGTGGCAGCGCGCGCACGAGATGGTCTGACCCAGGAAGGCCTTACCGAGCACGTTGATCTGGTCGTCGACGAACCGGACCTTCTCTTGCAGCGGCTCGGTCGGCAGGTAGCCATGGAAGACGAAGCGGTAGTGCGCCGTCCCGAGCGTCGACTCGGCGACGTTGCCGTCTGCGTCCAGGCGCGGCTCGTCGAGGAGGTCTCCGGCGACGTGCTCGCGGACGAGCTGGTCGTAGGGGACGTCCTGATTGAAGGCGCGGATCAGGTAGTCGCGGTAGCGGTAGGCGTAGGGCACCGAAGGGTCGCCCTCTGAGCCGTGGGAGTCAGCGTAGCGCACGACGTCCATCCAGTGCCTCGCCCAGTGCTCGCCGTAGGCGGGCGAGGCGAGCAGCTCATCGACCGCCCGTTCGACGCGGTCCGCGCGGTCGTCCTGCTCGAACGCCGCAAGCTGCTCGGGTGACGGCGGCAAGCCGGTGACTGCGTAGTGCAGTCGGCGGAGCAGGGCGCGTGGTGACGCGGCGGGCGCGCGACGGAGGCCGCGCGCGCGCTGCGCCGCGGCGACGAACCGGTCGACCGGGTGGCGCGCCCACGCGTCGCCGGGCGGCACCTCGGGGTCGACCACCGGCTGCAGGCTCCACCACGTCCGACGCTGCGCGAGCTTCGCCGGCCACGAGGTCTGCTCGGCCAACGCTGCTTTGGTCGGGGGCTCGTCGCGCGGGTCGACCGCGCCGTCGCGGATCCACCGCTCGAAGTCTCCGACGACGTCGTCGCGCAGGCGCGCGCCGTCCTCGGGCATCTCGAGGCCCTCGAGCTCGTGACGCAGGACCATCAGCAGCACGCTCTCTGCCGGCTCGCCGGGCGCGACGATCGGGCCCTCCGACGCCTCGGCCCGCATGCCTGCGCGGTGGTCGAGCACGACGTCCCCGCGCTGCTTGCCGTGGGTGCTGTGGCACTCGTAGCAGCTGCTCGCCAGCACGGGCCGGATCCGCTGCTCGAAGAACTCGAGCTTGGCGACCGCGTCGGGCGACTGGCCGAGGGCGCAGGCCGTCGCGAAGGCGAGGGCGGCGCACGCGCGGGCGGTGAGTGCAAGCGACGAGGGCATGGGGGGGGCACGTCACGATACCTGCTGCGCGCCAGGGCGTCAGGGAGGATACGCTGACGGCGCGAACCCTCGCCGCATCCCAGACATGTCGTCTCCTCCTCCGCTGCTCGTCGCGCTCTCGCTCCTGGTGTCGTTGTCCGCGCAGACCCCGGAGGCCCCGATCGACATCGGGGATCGCCGCGAGCTGTTTGTCGACCGCGCCTTGATCGAGGAGCTCGACGGGGTCCGCATGGAGCTCGCGACCCCTCGCGACGAAGGTGCGGTCTTCACGTTTGACCGTCCGTGGGAGGGGCCGTTCTGCGGCTACGCGACCGTCGTCGACGACGGCGACAGCTTCTTGCTCTACTACCGCGGCCTGCCAAAGGCCGGCGGTGACGGCACCAACCTCGAGCGGACCTGCGTCGCGGTCTCCAAGGACGGCCGCCGCTTTGAGCGCCCTGCGTTGTCGACCTACGAGGTCGAAGGCGCTGCGACGAACAACGTCGTCTTGGCGGGGGCCGCGCCGGTGAGCCACAACTTCAGCCCGTTCCTCGACGCCCACGTCGCGGCGGACTCGCCGCACCGCTTCAAGGCGCTGGGCGGCAACGAGGCGTCTGGCCTGATCGCCTACACCTCGCCCGACGGCCTTCAATGGCGACGCCTGCGGGCGGAGCCGGTGCTCACCGGCGCCGAGTTCGACTCGCAGAACGTCGCGTTCTGGTCGGAGCACGAGCAGCGCTACGTCTGCTACCTGCGCACCTGGACGGGCGAGGGCTACGCGGGCATACGCACGGTCAGCAGGGCGACCTCGAAGGACTTCGTCACGTGGACGGAGCCGGTCGAGATGGAGTTCACCGACGGCCAGGGCGCGAAGGACCATCTCTACACCAACCAGACGCACCCGTACATGCGGGCGCCGCACCTCTACGTGGCGATCGCCGCGCGCTTCATGCCGGGCCGACAGGTCTTGGCTGAGGCGGACGCGCAGCGCCTGGGCGTCAACCCGCGCTACTTCCGGGACTGCTCGGACGCCGTGTTGCTGACTTCACGCGGCGGCGCGCGCTACGACCGAACGTTCCGCGAGGCGTTCCTGCGTACCGGCGTCGGCCTGCAGAACTGGGTGTCGCGGTCGAACTACCCGGCGCTGAACGTCGTGCAAACGGGGCCTGCGGAGATGTCGTTTTACGTCAACCAGAACTACGCGCAGCCGACCGCGGAGCTGCGCCGCTACTCGCTGCGGCTCGACGGCTTCGCGTCGCTGCGCGCCGGGTTCGAGGGCGGTTCGGTGCTGACGCGGCGGCTCCGGTTCGGCGGCGACGCGTTGGAGCTCAACTTCGCGACGTCGGCAGCCGGCAGCGTGCGCGTCGCGGTCTGCGACGACGCGGGCGCGCCGCTGATAGGCTACGGAGCCGATGACTGCGTGCCGCTGATCGGCAACGAGATCGGGCGGCGCGTCACGTGGCGCCGCGAGGGCGGGCCAGCGAGCGACGACGTCTCCGCGCTCCGCGGCCGCGCCGTGCGGCTCCGCTTCGAGATCGTCGACGCGGACGTCTTCGCGATGCGATTTCCGGCGTCGCGGTGAGCGCTCGGGTTGACGGTCTCGTTGCGGCTGCCCATCGTGCGTGGGTGCCCATGGTGCGTTCCTCGATCCAAGCCGCGCTCGTCGTGGGCGCCGCGCTGGCGTCTGCGCCGCGGGCGCAGGCGCCGTCGTGGTGGTCTCTGGCGCCGCTGCAGGACGCCGCGGCGCCGTCGGCGACCGGCGGCTGGGGCACAACCAGCGTGGACGCCTTCGTCGCTGCCGCGCTGCGCGAACGCGGGCTCACGCCGTCACCAGAGGCGGACCGCCGTACGTTGATCCGGCGGCTCACGTTCGATCTGCACGGCCTGCCGCCGACCGAAGCGGAGGTCGAGGCCTTCGTGGCCGACCAGCGCGCCGACGCCTACGAGCGGATCGTCGACCGGCTGCTGGCGTCGCCGCGCTACGGCGAGCGGCAGGCGCGGCGCTGGCTCGACGTGGTGCACTACGGCGAGACGCACGGCTACGACAAGGACAAGCTGCGGCGCAACGCGTGGCCGTACCGCGACTGGGTGATCCGATCGTTCAACGAGGACAAGCCGTACCAGCGCTTCGTCGAGGAGCAGATCGCAGGGGACGTGCTCTATCCCGGCAGCGAAGACGGGGTGCTGGGGCTAGGCATGTTGGCGGCGGGCCCCTGGGACTTCGTCGGCCACGTCGAGCTGCGCGAAGGCACGGTCGACAAGGCGAAGACGCGGTCGCTGGACCGCGACGACATGGTGCACACCGTGGCCTCGACCTTCGTCAGCACGACGGCGACGTGCGCCAGGTGCCACGACCACAAGTTCGACCCGGTGCCGCAGGCCGACTACTACCGCTTGCAGGCGGTGTTCGCCGGGGTCGAGCGTGCAGACCGCCCGTACGAGGGCGCGCGCGAGGACCGCTGGCTGACGTCGACCGCGGGGACGCTCGGATACCACAGCGCGATCGCCGCATCTCCGGACACAGAGAAGTGGGTGCAGGTCGACCTCGGCAGCGTGCAGCCGCTCGACGAGGTGCTGCTGTATCCCGCGCACGAGGTCTTCGGCGGTCACCCTGGGCCGGGCTTCGGCTTCCCGCTGCGCTATCGGGTCGAGGTCGCCGCCGCCGCGGACTTCACCGACGCCGTGGTCGTCGCGGACCACACCGGCGCCGACGCCCCGCACCCTGGGGACGCGCCGCAGGCGATCGACGCCGGCGGGCGCTCGGCTCGCTACGTCCGAGTCACGGCGACGAAGCTGTTCGAGCGGACCGCAGACTGGATCTTCGCGCTCGGGGAGCTGGTCGTCCGAAGGGGAGACCGCAACCTCGCCGCCGGCGCCGAGGTCGTCGCGTTGGACTCGATCGAGGCGGGCGCGTCGTGGGGTCGCCGGCACCTCACGGACGGCGCTGCGCGCCGTCGCGGCAAGCTCGTCTACGCGGCGGCGCCTTCGTTCCGCGCGGTCGGGAACTTCCGGCCCGCGGCCGCGCCGCGCCCGATCCATCGGCTGGCGCGCGGCGACGTCGAGCAGCCCCGTGAGCTGGTGCACGCGGGCGCCTTGTCCTGCCTGCCGCACCTCGCGCACCACTTCGAGGGCTTGGCGGACGCGGCAGAAGGCGCGCGCCGCGCCGCGCTCGCTCGCTGGATCACGGACCGGGAGAACCCGCTGACGTGGCGCTCGATCGTCAACCGGGTCTGGCAGTCCTGCTTCGGGCGCGGGTTGGTCGACACGCCCAACGACTTCGGGCGCATGGGGTCGCAGCCGAGCCACCCGGCGTTGCTCGACTGGCTCGCCGTCCGCTTTCGTGACGGGGGCGGCTCGCTCAAGGCGCTGCATCGGCTGCTCGTGACCAGCGCGGTCTATCGCCAGAGCTCGCTCGCTAGCCAAGCTGAGGCAGCCCGCGTCGACGCAGAGAACCGACTGCTGTGGCGCGCCAACCGCCGCCGCTTGGAGGCCGAGGAGATCCGCGACGCGGTGCTCGCCGTCAGCGGCAAGCTCGACCTGACGATGGGCGGGCCGTCGGCGCGTTGGTTCGGCTTCGAGGACGACCACTCGCCGCATTATCGCTACGACGAGTTCTCGCCGGACGGCGCGGGCGCCTGGCGGCGCAGCGTCTACCGCCACATCGTGCGCAGCGTGCCGGACCCGTTCTTCGAGGCGCTGGACTGCGCAGACCCTTCCGCGTTGACGCCGACGCGCTACACGACGCTGACGCCGCTGCAGGCGCTGGCGTTGCTGAACAACGGGTTCATGCTGCGGCAAGCCGAGCACTTCGCGGCGCGCGTGCGCGTGCGCGGCGATGACGAGCGGGCGCAGGTGGACGCCGCGTTCCGGTTGGCGCTCGGTCGCGCGCCGACGTCGGGCGAGTTGAGCGAGGCCGTCGACTACGCGCGGCGTCACGGGCTGGCCGGTCTTTGCCGCTTGATCTTCAACCTCAACGAGTTCGTTTTCGTCGACTGACCATGCTCTCACGGCGACAGTTCTTGGCGGAGTCGGGCGGCGGGCTAGGCGCCGTCGCGCTGGCCGACCTGCTCGGCCGGGGCGGCGCGACGCATCACGCGCCGCGCGCCAAGCGCGTCGTGCAGCTGTTCATGTCGGGGGCGGCGAGCCAGGTCGACACGTTTGACTACAAGCCGCTCCTGATTCAGCGCAACGGCGAGCGGTTTGACCCGGGCGGCAAGGTTGAGCTGTTCCAGAGCAGCCCGGGCGCGGTGATGCAGAGCCCTTGGCGCTGGCGTCAGCGCGGCCAGTGCGGTCGGTGGGTCAGCGACCTCGTACCGCACCTCGCGGGCTGCGTCGACGACATGGCGTTCCTGCACGGCATGGTCAGCAAGACCAACGTGCACGGGCCTGCGACGTTTATGCAGACGACTGGGTTTGTGCAGCCGGGATTCCCTTCCATGGGCGCGTGGGCCTCCTACGGCCTCGGCTCGATGACCGACGATCTGCCGACGTTCGTGGTCCTGCCGGACGCGCGCGGCTTCGCGCCTGGCGGTCCGCGCAACTGGTCGGCGGGCTTCCTGCCGACCCAGCACCAAGCGTCGATGATTCGGCCTGAGCGGGAGCAGCCGATCTCTGATCTGTTTCCCGCGGCGTCCGCTGACTTCGTGACCCCGGAGAGCGAGCGCGATGGCCGCGCGGCGCTCGCGCGCCTGAACCGCATGCACCAGCAGGGCCGCAGCGACGACGCGCGGCTCGAGGCGAGGATCGCGTCTTACGAGCTCGCGGCGCGGCTGCAGCTGAGCGCGCCCGAGGCGCTCGACCTCGCGAACGAGACGCCTGAGGTGCGCGAGCTGTACGGGGTCGACCGCGAGCCTACCGCGGACTTCGGGCGCCGCTGCCTCGTCGCGCGTCGGCTGCTCGAGCGCGGCGTGCGGTTCGTGCAGATCTGGAGCGGCGCGGACAACGGCCACCCGCGGCGCAACTGGGACAGCCACGAAGACGTCGAGCGCGACCACGGCACCATGGCTGCGGAGATGGACCGGCCCGCGGCCGCGCTGCTGACGGACCTCAAGCGGCGCGGCATGCTCGACGACACGATCGTGCTGTGGACCACTGAGTTTGGCCGCATGCCGTGCAGCCAAGGCGGCAAG
The DNA here is from genome assembly GCA_036160175.1 of Planctomycetota bacterium. GTDB lineage: Bacteria > Planctomycetota > UBA1135 > UBA1135 > UBA2386. The sequence goes on along the minus strand of JAYYEE010000367.1, from coordinate 17,788 downwards.
GGGCGAGACCACAACCCGTTCGGCTTCACCAACTGGCTCGCTGGCGGCGGCGTCAAGGGCGGCGTCAGCTACGGCGCGACCGACGAGTGGTCGTTCCGCGCGGTTGAGAACCCGACCTACTGCTACGACGTGCACGCGACGATGCTGCACCTGCTCGGCATCGATCATGAGCGGCTGACGTTCCGGCACAACGGCATCGACCGCCGCCTGACGGACGTCTCGGGCCGCGTGATCTCCGAGGTCTTGCGCTGAGCGGCTCTCGGCGCGCCGCACCTTGGCCAGCGCCTTCGAGCGGTCGCGGACATCTGCGGGAGGGCGGCCAGCGTCGCGGTCGCGAGTGGCGTCACCTTGTCGTCGTGAGGGCTCAGCGCGTCAGCCGCAGCTCGGCCACATACACCGCGGTCTTTCCCTCGTGGCTCGAGTAGTAGGACATCAGCAGGCGGTCGCCGACGCGCGCGAGGCCGGGGTAGCTCGTGGCCCCGCCCGACGGCAGCGACAGCAGCGGACGCCAGGTGCCGTCGAGGCGGACCTCGCCGATGGTGGTCTGCGCGCCGCCTTTGCCGTACGTGCGCCCGGCGGCGAGCATGCGTCCGTCGGGGAGCACCAGCAGCTCTGGGCCGCCGAGGGACGTCGGCAAGGTGGACCAGCTCCACTCTGTAAACGGCGCCTCGGCGCGCCCGATCCGCGCCAGCTTGTCGCCGCCGTCCCGGCGCAGCAGCGCGACCAGCGCGCCGTCGGGCGCCGGGCGCACCGTGGCTTCGCTGGGTCGCCCGTTTTGTCGCCACTGCACCACGTGCTCAAAGCGCTGGCCGTCCGGACTCTTCATCAGGTGGACAAGGCCCTCGGCGGGCTGATACATCGCGCCGTAGGCGGCGCCTTCGTGCCAGCAGACGCGCCAGATCCAGTCGTCGACGCCTGCGACCTCGGCGGGGACGGCGGCGTCGACGAGCGCCTGTGAGTCTCCGCGGCGGCGGTCGAAGCGCGTCACCTTGGTTGTCCGCGAGACGAACTTGCGCCCGTCGTAGATCGAGCCGCCCATGAGGAGGTGTAGCGTTCCCGAGGGCATGCGCGAGACCTTGGGGTCTCGCAGGTCGACGCCGTCGAGCTTCAAGACGTCCATCGTCTCCCACGACGAACCGTCGAGCGAGCGCATCAGGCGCACCGCGCCGTCCTTGCCGTCTGCGTGGCCGGCGCCCTCGCGGAACGTCAGCACGAACTGGTCGTCGTCGATGCACAGATCGGTGAATGCCTGGTGCGGCGACGCGTCCCACACGCGCACGGTCTGGATCAGCTTGACGCGCAGCGGACGCGGCGGCAGCGGCGGGGCGGGGCGTGCGTGCCGCTGGAAGAAGGCCGCGGTGAGCGCTGCTTGCTTGCGCGGGATTCGGTGACCTTCGTCGTGCTCGAAGATGCAGACCGCGCCTTTCGGGCTCGGATGCTGCACGACGTCTGGGTGGGCTTTGAGCGTTTTACCGGCGCGGCAGCCCCGTGCGCTGCGCGCGCGGTCGACCGCGACCATCTGGCTCGTCCACTTGATCACCCGGTCGCGCGGGCTGCCGCTGTGCAGCAGCGGGATCTGCGGTAACGCGACGTCGCCGACGTGCTGCTTGGCCGACGCCGATGATGGGGCCGCCGCCGCCAGCTGGTCGCCGCGCGCGACCATCAGCACGTAGCAGAAGCCGCCGCCGTTAGAGTGGCCGGTCACGCAGACGCGGCGCGGATCGGCGCGGCCAGCGCGAAGCAGCTCGTCGAGCATGGCGTCAAAGAACCGCAGGTCGCGGTCGGCTAAGTCGCCGCGGTCGTGCTGCCAGCCGGTGCCGCGGCCCTCTTTGTCGAACAGCCCGGGCGTCGGCAAGCCCTGGGGGTAGACCGTGATGGCGTCGGGCCAGTGGCGGTGGATCGCAAGGCCCCGCGCGATCCCTTGCGCGCGTCCGCCGTGGCCGTGGAAGACGAACACGACCGGGCGCGGCTTCCCGTCGTCGCCTGCGCGGACCGGGTCGAAAATCCAGGCGCGCCGCAGGTGCCCGTCGACGTCGACCTGCCAGCGTCGCAGGGCGGGGTCTTGTCCCCGGCGCTGGGCGCGCGGGGCCTCGGTGGCGAAGAGACACGCGAGCGCCACCACGAGCGCGAGGAACGGGGAGCGGACCTTCATGACGGGCAGCTTAGTGCAGAAACGCTGGCGGGGCGCCGAACGTCGCAGGTTGGCGCACCGCAACTCCACGCGATTCGAAGCAGGCGCGCCCTGCAGAGATTATGCTCTAGGCATGACCCGCGCGCTGGCCACGACCGCATCCTGGCTGTTGCTTTGCTCGCTGTCCTTCGGGCAAGAAGATGGCTACCGCGACCTCTCGTTCCCGAACACGACGGGCCAGGGGTCGACCACGCTCTCGGCCCGCGTCTACTACCCCGCGACTTCGTCGGGCGCGAACACTCCGATGGTCCCGCCGCCGGCCGGCGGTTACCCCGTCGTCGTCTTCTTGCACGGTTGGACCCAGACCGGCGCGAGCTACTCCAAGCTCGGGACCTACCTGTCGAAGAAGGGCTACGTCGCCGTGCTCAACAACACGGCGCAGTTCAGCTTCAGCACGCAAGCAGGCGACGGGAAGGCCTACTTCGGCGCGCTGGTCGCCGCGAACGCGCAGGCTGGGAACTTCCTGCAAGGCGCCCTCGACATGTCGCGCGCGGGGCTGAGCGGTCACTCCGCTGGCGGCGGCAACACGGTCACGGTGCTCGCAGACAACCCTGGCTACCGGTGCGGCGTGCTGTTCGCGCCGATCGATCCGGGCGCGGCCACCAGCTCGCAGGTCGAGGTGCCGCTGGCGATCATCCACGGCGAGGGCGACCTCGTCCTGCTCTGGCAGCTGACGGCCCTCGACGTCTACAACGCGGCGACGAACGTGCGCGGGTTGCGCACCTTCTACCGCATGGACTTCGGCTGCGGTCACAACAACCTCGCCGGGTTGTTTCACCTGACCTCGACCGACCAAGACGTCTGGCGCGTCACCAAGCGGGTCATGCGAGGCTTCTTCGATCACTACCTGTCCGTGAATCAGAGCGGGCTTGACCGGGTGATCGGCGTCGCCGCGCGCGCGGAGTCGCGCCTCTCGCAGCTCTACCTCTCGGTCGAGTCGCCGACCTTGTGGACGGCCGGGTCCGCGCAGATCGGTCAGACGATGACGATGCACGTCGCGTCCGAGCCGGGCCCGGTCGTGCTCGCCGCGACTGGTGCGCTGGCCGCGCCGCTGCCGACGCCGTTCGGGGACCTGCGGCTCGACCCGAGCGCGCTGCTCACCAGCTGGTTGAGCCAGGTCGGGGCGGATCGCTACTCGACGGAGCCCTTAGCGCTCCCGTCGGATCCTTCGCTGGTCGGCTTCCAGCTCGCGCTGCAGGCGCTGGGCACGGGGACGGGCGCGGGCCCGGCGCTCTCGGGCGCCGTAGTCGTGACGGTTCAGCCCTGAGCCGCTGCGGCGCGCTCGAGGAGCTGGATCCACGGCCCCACGTAGCTGCCGTGGTCGTGGTAGGTGCGGCCGCTGACGAGGTTGCCGTCGATCACGCAGGGCTCGTCGACGAACACCCCGCCTGCGACCTCGAGGTCGTGGCGACACTTCGGGACGGTCGCCATGCGCCGCCCCTCTACGCACCCCGCGTAGGCAGGGATCTCGACGCCGTGGCAGACGCTCGCGATCGGCTTCTGCTCGTCGAAGAAGTGGCGCGTGATGCGGACGAGGTCCTCGTCGTAGCGCAGGTATTCGGGAGCGCGTCCACCGCTGAAGAAGATCCCGACGTAGCCCGCTGGGTCGACGTCGGCGAACGTCACGTCTGCCTGGATCTGGTACCCCTCCCACTCACGCGTGATGGTCCAGCCAGGGCGCACCTCATGCATCACCATCTGGTAGGTGCGAAGCTCAGGCGCCGCGATCACGGGCGTGAAGCCAGCCTCTTGCAACCGGTAGAACGGATAGAGCGTGTCGACGGTCTCGCTGGCGTCGCCGACGACGATCAGAACGCGGGGTGGTTGAGCGGTTGTCATGGGGTTAGTTAGCGCTCGCGAGGATCACTCCGGTGATGTGTCTACCCACATCTTGTTCTGAAGCCGCCAACCGTCCACGGCCTTTACCCAGGTGAGGTGTGTCTCGTAGTGGTGGGCGTCGTCGTCCGGAGCGCCGACCATCCCTTCATGTAGGTCGTGGATAACCGTGATGTAGGCAGACTCGCCCGCGGGGTAATGACGCAGCACTTCGGCGATCCGGAGCTTCGGTTGGAGCTTGGCGAACGGGACCCATGCGTCTGACAACGCAGCGGGGACGACGTCTTGCAGGCTCGGTTCGTCGCCGCGCGCGGCCTCGTGCATCATGTGGACGAGCGAGAGCACGACCGTGAAGTTCATGTCGAGCACGGTCGGCGGCTTCTCGCCGTCGCCTGGCACTGAGTAGGACATGCGGAAGGTGTCGTCGCAGAGCCGGCCCAGAATGCGGTCACTCTCGCTGGGCTCGAGCTGTCCTTCGAACGAGAAGGCCTGCGCGTATCGCTGGAGCTGCTCATTGATCTGGGCGGGTATCGCTCCCATCGCGGCGCTCTCGTGACCGTCGGGTCCGCAGGCGGTCAAGCAGCAGGCGACGGCGAGCGCGGTGCAGCAGGCGCGCCGGAGTGGGTGTGGTTGGTGCATGGCCTCGTGGTCGTATCCGCCGCCGCGCCGAAGTCCAAGGCGCGCTAGCGCCACGGCATGGGTCAACAAGCACGGACCAGCCCTGAGCCCCGACGGCGTATCGACCCGCGGCAGGCAGCTGACGGGCCGCGAACGGCCTAGGCGAATTGCGCGGACCTGCGCCTTCACCTTGAATCAAATAGGCGCGCCGTCGCGCTGCGACAAATCATGCAAACCTATCAATTGACAGACACTTCGGATTCATGATGAGGGCGCCTGAGGTGCGCCGTGGTGGTGGGGTCGAGGTCCTCTGCCCGTGCCTCGACCGGACCGCGAAGGATGTCTGCGCGTGGGCCGCGGCGACGCAGGCGAACGCCGAAGGGGCATGCAATCGGCTCGGCGCCGCGAGCGCGTGCGGCGCGTGCGTCCGGTCTGTCGTAGACATCGCAGGTGACCCGGGCGGACTCCCCGCGATCGTCGAGGTGGCAAAGATCCTCGCGCACCTCGCTGAGGCGACGCTGAAAGCTAGGCCTAGCGACGGCGTCGCGCGCGCACCTAGCCAGACGCTTTCGTTGTTGCTAGGCGACGAGCAGCGCGCCACAACATCTTCGCGACCATGGCGCCGATCGGCGCGTAGAGTCACCCGTTAAAAGCAGCTGAAACCGCAATGATCACCGGCACCTTCCTCGACGAAATCAGCCACGACATCCCGTCTGCGAACTGGGGGCGCGAAGAGTGGGCGCGCGACTTCCAGGCGATGGCCGACGACGGCATCGACACCGTCATCCTGATCCGCGCGGGCTATCGCGACCGCTGCGCGTATCCGTCCAAGGTGCTCGAGCAGCGGCACGGCTACCTGATCGTGCAGGACGACTTGGTGCAGTGGTTCCTAGACCTCGCGAAGGAGCACGGCATGGGCTTCTGGTTCGGGACCTACGACTCTGGTGACCACTGGATGAACGGCGAGCACGCGGCCGAGGTCGCGGTCAACCGCGACTTCACCGACGAGTTCGTGCAGCGCTATGGCGGGCATGAGGCCTTCAAGGGCTGGTACATCAGCCACGAGATCGACGCGTTCGACGAGTCGGTGATGCGCGTCTACGAGGACCTCGCCGCGCACCTCAAGGGGCTCGCGGACCTGCCGATCTTGATCTCGCCCTATCCGCGCGGGCGGAAGCAGTTCGACCAGCCGTTCACGCTGCAGGAGCACTCGGACAACTGGGGGCGGATCTTCGCGCGCGTCCAAGGGCTGGTCGACGTGGTGGCGTTCCAGGACGGTCAGGTCGGGTTCGACGAGCTGCCCGACTACCTCGCGGCCAACGCGGCGCTCGCGCGTGAGAACCAGATCACCTGCTGGTCGAACGTCGAGAGCTTCGACCGCGACGTGCACATCAAGTTCCCGCCGATCGCGTGGCCGAAGCTGCGCTACAAGATCGAGGCGGCGCGCGCGGCCGGCGTCGACAAGCTGATCACGTTCGAATACAGCCACTTCCTCAGCCCCAACTCGATGTTCGAGTCGGCGCACGGCCTGCACCGGCTCTACGCGGAGTGGCGCCGCGGCCTCGAGTCTGGGGGGCGGTCGTGAGCGGGGCGCAGCCGACCGACGCCGAGGTCGCGCGCTGGCGCGAGCGCGTCGGCGCCGACCTGTGGCAGAACGTGCTGCCGTTCTGGATGCGGCACTCGCTGGACCAGGAGCGCGGCGGCTACTTCAACCAGCTCGACTGTGACGGGCGGCGGTTCGGGGACGACAAGCACGTCTGGCTGCAGGGCCGGCAGGTCTGGATGCTGTCCAAGCTCTACCTCGACAAGGGCGACGCGTCGCTGCTCGACGCCGCTCGCCTCGGCGCAGAGTTCTTGCGCGAGCACGCGGTCGGCGAAGACGGGCGCGCGTTCTTCCAGCTGGCACGCGACGGCGCGCCGGTCGGCCTGCAGCGCAAGATCTTCTCCGAGTGCTTCCTGGTGATGGCGTACTCGGAGTACGCGCGCGCGAGCGGAGACGCGTCGTTCCGCGCGCGCGCGCTCGAGCTGTTCGAGCGCGTGCTGGCGCTGGTCGAGGACCCGACGCCGCTCGGTCGGCCGCAGCTCGCGGGGCAGCGGGCGGGGCAGGACCTCGCCGTGCCGATGATCCTGCTCAACCTAGTGGCGGAGCTGCGCGGGGCGCCGGGCTCGGAGACCTTCGACGACCGCGACGACTACGACGCGATCGAGCGGGACTGCGTGCGCCGCGTGATGCTGCACTTCGACCGCGAGCGGCGGCTGGTGCGCGAGCACGTCGCGCCCGACGGCGGCTTGATCGACGCGCCGGAGGGGCGGCTGCTCAACCCGGGCCACGTCGTCGAGGCGGCGTGGTTCCTCGCGGAGTACGCGCGGCGGATCGACGACGTGCAGCTGGCCCAGGACGCGTTCGCGATGATGGAGGGCGCGCTCGACGTCGGCTGGGACCCCGAGCACGGCGGCCTCTTCTACTTCTTAGATGCTGAAGGCTTCAGCCCGCTGCAGCTCGAGTGGTCGATGAAGCTCTGGTGGCCGCACTGTGAGGCGATGATCGGCACCCTGGTAGCGTGGCGAGCCACGGGCGAAGCGCGCTGGTGGTCCCGCTTCGAAGAGGTCGCCACCTGGGCCATGGACCGCTTCTGCGACCCGGAGCACGGCGAGTGGTTCGGCTACCTGACGCGCGAAGGCGAGGTGTCGCAGCGGTTCAAGGCGGGCCCCTACAAGGGCTGCTTCCACGTGCCGCGCGCGCTGTGGATGTGCGAGCGGCTGCTCGCGCAGCAGCCCTAGCGCCGCATCGCGCGACGGTCGATCAGCGCGAGCACGCGCCGGGCTGCGCCGGGCGCGAGGCGGGCGAGCTCCACGTCTTCGCCTGCTTCGAGCGCGCGCGTGTCGACCTTCTGCCAGCGGAGGGCTTGGATGCCGCGCAGGCGCTCCTCTTCGGTCGGCGCGGCGTCCATCCAGATCGCGTAGGTGCCGGGAACAGAGACTGCGCCGGTCCAGACGAGCTCGTCGCCGTCCTTGTTGGCGTGCCCGTCCACGGCCTTGGGGCGCCACTGCGGGGTCGCGCGCCCGGGCAGCCGCGCGCGGGGGGGGTCGGGGCCCGGGCCCTGGTGGGCGGCGCGCGCGCCGCCCTCGACGACGAGGCCCTTCTCGTAGAACCACACCTCGCCGGCGAAGCCGCGGTCGCGGTTGGTCGCGACCGACCCGAGCGCGAGCTCCTTGCTGATCACGTACTCGCGGAAGCAGGAGAGCACGCCGGGCGAGACCAGCTTGCGCTGGCGGCCTAGCCACTCGATCGCGAGCGTCGCGTCGGCCATGCGGTCGTAGCCCCGCTGGTCTCTGGTGTAGAGCTGCGGGTGCAGCGCGTCGACGAGGCCGCGCTCGACCCAGGTCTTTTGGTCCTGCAGGTAGTCCCGCAGCGCCCAGCTCGGCGCACCTGGCGCCATCGAGAAGACGAGGTCCTGGCTGACCTCCTTGACCGCCTCGCGCAGCTCGGCGAGGTACGCGGTGAGCAGGTCGGCGCGCCACTGGGTCCAGCGGCGGTCGTGGATGTCGCGCGGAGGCGCTGCGCCGAACTCCTCGCGGTACCTGGCCACCGTCACAGGGTCTTAGCCGGCCTCCGCCGGCAGCGCCGGCAGGCGGTCGTCGCCCTGCACGCCGTCGACGTCGTAGCGCTCGGCGCACTCGACCAGCATCGCCGTCAGGAAGGCCTGCGGCGCGGGCGCGAGCGAGTTCATCCAGGCGAAACCGTTCTTCACGACCGGTTCGCCGTCGGCGCCGATCGCCGCCCACTCGGGGTGGGTCACCAGCGCCTTGCCCGGGTAGGTCTCGTGGCCCGCGGCGAAGCCGTACTCGAACCACGGGACCACCTCGATGCCGTGCCGGTGGGCCTCGAACAGCACCTCGGCGAGCGGGTCCCGGCGGCCGTAGCGCGGGTCGACGCGGCGCCCGACGACCTCCTCGGCGACCGCGCTGTCGAACAGCGTGTGGCCCTTGCTCCAGACCACCGGGAAGATCACGTTGACGCCGGCCGCGGCCAGCGTCGCCATCTGCGTCTCGACGTTCTTGCGCGACTGGAAGAACGACGAGTAGCTGTTCGGGATCCAGACGCCGCGCACCTCGACGGGCTCGGGCTGCTGGAAGGTCACGATCGCGACGGCGGCGACTGCGGCTAGCATGTCGGCCATCATGGCAGACCCGATCGAACGGTGCGAGGTGGACGTGTTGGTGGTCGGCGGCGGTTGTTCCGGCGCCGCGGCGGCGATCCAGGGTGCGCGCGCGGGCGCGCGCACCCTGGTCTGCGAGGAGACGCCGTGGCTCGGCGGCATGATCACGGCGGCAGGCGTCAGCTGCATCGACGGCAACGAGGGCGCGCTCGGCGGCGGGATCTTCCGCGCCTTCCGCGACGACATGGAGGCGCACTACGGGGGCCGTGAGGCCGTCCGCACGGGCTGGGTCTCGAACACCTGCTTCGAGCCCGACCTCGCCGCGCGCTGGTTCGCGGACGCGGTCCGGGCGGCCGGCGCGACCGCGCGCCACGGCGCGACGATCCGCGACGTGCTCCGCGACGGCGACGTCATCCGAGGTGCGGTCTTCGACACGCCGAGCGGCGCCTTGGAGGTGCGCGCGAAGGTGACGATCGAGGCGACGGAGTACGGCGACGTGCTCGAGCTGGGCTCGGTGCCCTATCGCTTCGGCCGCGAGTCGCGGGAGCAGACCGGCGAGCCGCACGCGCCCGACGTCCCGGACCTCGAGGTCCAGGACCTGACGATGGTCGCGACCATGCGCCGCTTCGACGGCGGAGCCCCCGCCGTGCCGCTGCCCGACGGCTTCGACGTCGCGCGGTTCGACTGCTCGACGAGCCAGATCTGCTCGGTGCAGGACGCCGACTACTGGAACCACAAGCTGCACGACTGGGACAGCTTCTTGAGCTACGCGCTGCTGCCGGGCGGGATGTTCATGCTGAACTGGCCGTTCCACTGCAACGACTACCCAGCGCAGGGCCTGTTCGGCTCGCGCGCTGAGCGAGCGGAGACGATCCAGCGGGCCAAGGAGCGCACGCTCGCCTACGTGCACTACATCCAGAACCAGCTCGGCCACCCCGAGTGGGGGCTCGCCGACGGCGTCTACCCGACCGACGACCACCTGCCGCTGCTGCCCTACGTGCGGGAGAGCCGGCGCGTGGTGCCGGTGCGGTGGATGGTGGAGCAGGACGTCGTGCCGCAGGACGACAGCGGCAAGAACGCGGTGCTGTCTGACGGCGTCGCGGTGGGCGACTACTACCTCGACCACCACCACGACAAGGACCACCGCCCGCCGGGCGAGCGGCTCGGCGAGAAGTACCCGGACAACGCGCCGTTCCAGGTCGCGTTCTCCGCGATGAAGCCCGCGGGCGTCGAGGGCCTGATCGCAGCCGAGAAGTGCGTTGGCGTCACGCACATCGTCAACGGCTGCTCGCGGCTGCAGCCGGTCGCCGTCGCGATCGGCCAGGCAGCCGGCGAGGCCGCGGCGCAGGCTGTGCGCGGCGGCGTGGGCGTGCACGACCTCGACGTCGCCGACGTGCAGCGCGCGCTGATCGCGGCGGGGTGCGTGTGTGTCCCGGACCGCGAGGTCGGCTGCGACGACCCGCGCTTCGTCGAGCGTCAGCGCGTGCAGCTGGGGCTCTGAGGCGTCAGCCGCGCGGCACGACGACGAGCGTGACGTGATCGTCGGCGTTGAGCCCCGCGATCTCGGCGCCGGCCAGCGCCAGCAGCTGCGGCGCCTCGACGAGGCCGGCGAGGTCGACCAGCTGGCCGGGCTTGACCAGCTGGACCTCTGGGAGCACCAGGCCGCCGTCGCCCCAGGTCGTGTAGCGCTCGACGAGCTGGCTCAGCTGCGCCTCGACCTCTGCGGCCGTGGTAGTGACGCAGAACGCGTCGCGCGTTCGGTAGCGAACGACGCCCTCGGCGTCGACGACCGCGGCCGGCATCCGCCAGACCTTGAGCAGCCCGAACAGGACCGGGACCCGGTGCTCAGCCGTGTAGGTGCGCAGCCACGCGCCGTCTGCGCCGTGCGCTTCGACGACGTCGGCCTCCACGCGCATCGCCGCGGCGGCCGCCTGGCGCAGCTGGTCGGGCGAGGGCCGCGGCCCGCTGAGGTCTTGGGTGCGCAGCTGCGGCGAGCCGCTCGCGGTCGCGCGCACCCGCCGGTCGCGGCGGTCGATCTCGACGTGGACCTCGATGCTGTCGGGGTCCGCGCCCATGTCGCGCACGCGGTCGTGGGCTTCGCGCCGGATAGCCAGCAGGTCGGACTCGCTCGGGTTGAGCAGCGTGCGCTCGACGGAGTCCTGCAAGATGCCGAGCGCGACGCCGATCGCGGAGATCACCTCGGCGTGCTGGGTGATCTTGTGCTGCATGCCGAGCGTCTCGGCCGTGAACGGCACGACCGCTTCGGCGCCGCCGCCGCCGCCGACCATGACGAACTCGCTTGCCGGGATCTTGTGCTCCTTGAGCAGGCGCTTGACGACCGGCGCGACGCGCGCCGCGCCGAGCGCCCGGACCCTGGTGGCGGCGGCCGTAGCCGTGGTGCCGAGGTAGCGAGCCAACGCGTCGAAGGCGGAAAGCACCGACGTGAGGTCACCCTTCCCGTAGCCCTGAGACAGGCCGAGCAGGTTCGACGCGCCGGTCGGCGTGATCGCGTGGCTGACCTTGTCGCCGCGGCGGAGCGCGAGGTAGTCGTCCGGGTCCGACGGCCGCGGCCGGAACGTCTCCACCTCGACGTCGCCGAGTTCGGGCGTGAACGCCTCGTACTCCAGGCCGGCGATGTGCGCGCTGCGCGGGCCGACGTCGACCAGCTTGCCGCGGCGCGCGCGCGGCACGCTGCCGCCGGCGACGCCGACGGTGCGCACGTCGAGCGTGCGGAGGAACAGCCGCCGCCCGCCGATCTCGGCGGCCTTGATCTCCGGGCGACCGCTGCGGATCAGGCAGATGTCGCTCGAGGTGCCGCCGACCTCGACGAACACGCCGTTGGTCACGCGCTCGTACATCAGCGCCGCGGCGACGCCCGCAGCGGGGCCGGACAGCATCGTCAGCACCGGCCGTCGCCGCATCGCCTCGATGTCCATGATCCCGCCGTCGGAGCGCATCACCATCAGCGGCGCGTCGATGCCGCTCTCAGCGATCGCGCGCGCGGTGCGGTCGGCCGTCTCGATCATGATCGGCAGCATGCTCGCGTTGACCGCGGCGGTCAGCGTGCGCATGCGCAGCCCGTAGAGCTGCGTGAGGCTCGAGGTCGCCGTCGCCGGCACCCCCATTGCTTCGGCGAGCCGGACGACGGCCTGTTCGTTCTCGGGTCGGTCGACGCTGAACGGCTCGGCCGCGACCAGCGCCGCCGCGCCTTCTGCCACCAGCTCCTCGAGCAGCCGCTTGGCCGCGGCTTCGTCGAAGCCCTCGCTCACGTCGAGGAACCGCGTGGCGGTCTCGAGCGTCGCGCCTGGACCCAGGCTGACGCTGCCGAGGCGGGCCTCGCGCCGCGCGCGCAGCCCCTGCGCGCCGCTGCCGAGCGCGAGGATCCCGACCTTGGCCACGTCGCCCTCGAGCAGCGCGTTGGTCGCTTGGGTGGTCGAGTGCGCGATCAGCGCGACCTCTTCGGGCGCGATCGAGGCGGTCTCGAGCAGCTTGAGCATCGAGGCGACCACGCCGGCGGCGACGCCGTCCTCGTGGTCGTGGGTGGTCGGGACGACGGCCTTGCCGACCAGCTCGACGCGGCCTGCGTCGACCGCCACCGCGTGGGTGAAGGTGCCGCCGACGTCGATCCCGACCTTGAGCTTGCGGTGGGCCATCTCGTCTAAAGGTAGGACGCGGCGGCGACGCCGAGGCCGAGGAAGACCGCCACCCAGACGAACGGCAGGGTGCGGAACAGGATCGTGTTGACGTCGATGCCTTGGTGGTTGGCGATCCAGACGTTGGCGGTGTTGGTCGGGTCGCAGATGCCCTGCACCTGGCCGACGCTGAGCAGCAGCGCCATCACCGCGGCGGGCGGCAGGTTGCCGCTGCTCATCAGGATGGTGGCGACGCCGAAGCCCAGGCCCCACACGTTGAGCGGGCCGCGGTAGAGCGCCAGCGGCGCGGCCAGCCCGAAGCCGAGCACGTAGAGCCACGGCGACGACGGCACCAGCTCGCTGAGCACCGGCTCGATGGCTGCGAGCACCGGCCACGCGGCGCCGCCGTGCGCGGCCGCCCAGCCAGCCGGCCCCTTGACCGCGGCGATCAGGATGCCGATGCCGAACATCAGCACGATCGCGGGCATGACGCTGGCGCTGCCTTCGATGAGGCACTGCACCGTCATCGCCATCGAGCCCGGCCGCGCGGTGACCAGGACGGCGTAGGCGAAGCCCAGCACGAACGCCGCCAGGATCGGCACGTCGAACAGCAGGATCGCGACCAGCGGCACGGTCGGGATCAGGTAGGCCGCGCCGCGGACCTGGACCTCCTGGTGCCGCCAGCGGCTCGCGCGTCGCGCGATGGACACCAGCTCTCGGAGCACGATCAACGCGAACAGCCCCAGCGTCGCCCATCGCGTCCACGTCATCGCGGCGCTCGGCCCGGCGGTGTGGGGCTCTTCTGCGGCGCCGGCGCCGGTCAGCAGCAGGTAGATGCCGGCGATCGCGCCGAGGAACAGCGCCAACACCACCCCGGTGCGGCGGTCGAGCCGGATGAGCCGACCGACGAGCAGCTCGACGAAGATCATCGACGCGCCCGCGAGCGTGACCACGGCGAACAGCACCAGCGCGTAGCGCTGCACCTCTGCGGTCTGGACGCCGAGCGTGTCGACGTAGAGCACCCAGTTGGCCGGGTTGACCACGCCGCCCAGGCTCATGCCGAACAGCACGATGCCGGCGCTGGCCGCCGGGGAGAGGCCGACGGTCGAGAGCATCGGCAGCACGATCATCGACACCATGATCACGGCGCCGAGGCCGGTCAGGCTGGTGAAGAGCAGCGCGACGAGCAGCAGGGCGAAGACGCCCACGGCCAGCGGGTCCGCGCCGACGAGCTCCGCGCCTTGCTTGACGAGGCTCTCCGCGACGCCCGAGCGCTGCATGATGAACGAGAGCGCGCCGCCGAAGAAGGTCACGACCATCGCCTTGTAGAGCATGACCGCGCCTCCCGAGATGACGCCGTCGGAGACGTCGAGCCACGTGGCGTCCGGGCTGAGCATCGCGGCGCTGCAGGCGATCCCGACGCCCATGAGCGGCAGGGCCAGCAGGGCTGGGAGCGCGCGCGTGATCATCGCCACCGCCCCTGCGAGGAAGAGCAGGAGGACGAGGGTCCCGAGGAGCATGCGCTCAGGCTAGCGCGAAGAGCGCCCTGCGCAACGCTGCTGGCGCGCGCGCTGTAGGCACGAAGAGAGCCCTGCGACGGCGTCGCAGGGCTCTCTCGTGCGTGCACGTCGCGCGTTAGCGAGACGTCGCGCGTCGACTTATTGCAGGATGCAGAAGGCGTCGATGCCGAGGTCACCAGTGAAGCTGGTGCCGCGGGTGTAGGTGAACGTCACCTGGTAGGAGCCGATGCCAGCGGGCAGCGCGGCGGTGACGATCTCCCACTCGGCGGTGCCGGGGCCCGTGGCCGTGTAGATCAGCTGGGGGCCGGTGCCGTCGTCGACGGTGACGTCGAGGGTGCCGATCGTGGCGCCGACGCGCGTCAGGTCAAACTTCACGGACGAGCCGCCCGTGTAGGTGTCGCTGATCAACACGTAGGTGTCGCCAGATGCGGAGGGCGAGCTGGTCTCGCAGTACATGTAGGTCTGGCCTTCGTTGGCCGACTGCGGGCCGGTGCCACTCGACACAGTAGCCGACGAGATGGCGGTCCAGTCTCGTTGGCCGACGCCCTGGCCAGACCAAGTCGTCGGGTAGCTGCCAGTGCCGGCGAGGCCTTCGAAGCCCTCTTCGGTGCCGGCGACGCACGCGCCAGCGACGTAAGCGCCAGTCATCGGGTTGGACGCCGTGACCGGGAGCGGGGTCGACACGAAGTCGAGGTAGAGCGCCTGGAAGCGCAGCTCGTCGCCGGTGGCGAAGATGCCCGGCGGGATCGTCAGGTTCTGCGAGGCGCCCGCGACCATGAGGACCGCCGGCATGATCTCGATGGCGCCGACGGGGGTCGACAGCGCGCTCGTCTGGACGAAGCCAGGGATCTCGACCGTCGCGCCGACCGGGAGGGGACCCGCGCCGTAGTTGACCGTGTTGAACACGAAGCTGCCCGGGTTGCACTCGAAGTACTCGAAGGTGAGGGTGTCACCGTCGGTGAACGAGAAGCCGCCAGCGCCAGGAGCGCCGCCGTTGACCGCCAGGGTCTGGGCGAAGCTGCCGTTGAGGATCTCGAGGTCGAACGTGCCCTCGGCGCCGCCCCACCCGCCGATGCGGATGTAGTAGGTCGTGCCGGCGACCATCGTGACGTCGAGGCTCGAGAGGAAGCCCGCGCCGCAGCCGTCGTCGTTGCAGCCGACCAAGGTCAGGTTGCCGCAATCGCCCGTGAAGACCTCAAGCACGGTGTCGGTCAGCGTGCCGCCCGAGTTGCACGTCGTGAGCGTCTGCGCGCACGTCGCGGTCGGCGTGTAGGTGAACCACACGTCATGGATGACGTTGTTGCCACAGCTCCACGCCGGAGCGTTCGGGTCGAGGCTGCCGCCGGTGTTGTCGCCGCTGACAAGGCCGCCCGTGATGGCTTGAGCGCCGCTGCAGAGCGCGTTCGCCGGCAACACGGCGACGTCGAAGATGTGGACCAAGCGGCTGTTGAAGTCGCAGATCGCGAGCGTCGCCGACGCTTCGTCGTAGCTGAAGTCGTAGGCGCCGTTACCGTCGGCCGCGGTGAAGCCGCCGAAGTCGATGGTGAGCGGGGCGCCGGTCAGGTCGTTGCACTTGATCGCGCTCGCGAACGGCTGGCCACCAGCGGTGCTGGAGCGGTCGTTCCAGAAGACCACGTCGCCGGCGACCGCGACGTTCTGAACAGCGACGAAGTTGCCGTTCGTGCCGTTGTCGACGATGTAGCGGGTGTTGGTCAGCGAGTTGCCGCCGGTGCGGTCGTGGGCGACGACGTCGTTGCCGCGACGCAGGTAGATGTTGCCCTGCGCGTCGTAGTCCATGTCACGCCAGAACGTGCCGACGACCGGCGCGTTGATGATCATGCCGTTTGACGTCGTGTAGATGTCGGCGCCGGTGGTGTTGTCCTGCAGGGCGCGACGGCCCGAGCCGAAGGTGGTCCAGCCAGTGCCGGCGTCGACGCCAGCGAAGCCGGGGTCAAAGCCGACGCCGCTGCCGCCGCGGGCGGACTTCTGCCAGACTAGGTTGCCGGCAGTGTCGAACAGCTGAATGCCTTCTGGCTGCGAGCTGCCGTTGTCCCACGCAGCCGCGACACCCGCCGCGCTCACGTCGAGACCGGAGTAACCGCGGAGGTTGGCCGTCGAGAGCACGCCGAAGGCGGCCGACGGGGTGCCGCCGCTGAGGGCGCCGGAGACCAGCGTGATGCCGGTGTTCGCGGTACCGCCCGACTGGTTGAAGCCAGCGGCGTAGAGGTCGGTGCCGTTCCAGGCGATCGCCGACGGGTTGTTGCCGATGTATTCGGCGTTAGCCGAGTTCGACGTCGAGGAGAGGTCGACGGTGCCGGCGAGCGACAGCTGGACTTGGGCGGCGAGGCCCGCGGTCATCGCGAGCATCGCCGTCGTGACGTGACGAGACGTAGTCATGGTTGGTGTGAAGTGACTCAACTAACAGAGAACAGGGAGTCGCTCGTTGGCACTGACCTAGGCGCAAGTGCCGAGGTGAGGTCCGCTCGAGTCGTGCAGCAAGCGCTGCGGGAGTAGGAACGCAAGCGGGGAGCGATGAGAACTAACAACGTTCAGTCGCCATAAGATGGCGCCGCCACCGCGCAGTGAAAGGGGGGGGTGGTCGATGATACGTTTTTGACAAGCTGTTTCGCTGGCTTGGATTAGGGCTTCGCTGAGCCGTTAACCGTGGTCGTGACCTGGCGCGGCGCGAGGTCCACGACGACCGGGTAATGGTCGCTGACCTCGTCGAGGGCGCCGCCGCGGGGCATGGCGACGCGCTGCGCGCGCGCCGCGGCCGCCGGCGACAACAGGACGAAGTCAATGCGCTCAAGGAAGCCCGCTTGACTCGCCTCTGTGCCCGCGTGCTCAAGCAGCTGCGTGGGGAAGGTCCCGCTGCGCGCGGCGACCTCGCCGAGGTGGTGGTAGGCGGCGTCGGTGACCCCCGCTGCCTCAAAGCGCGCCAGGACGCCGTAGTCAAACGTCCGTTCGGCGATCAGGTTCTTGCCTGTCGCGCGGCGCGCGAGCAGCGCACGTTGACCATCGAGGTGTGCGCAATCCAGCGGATGGTGCGCGTTGAAGTCGCCGAGCACGACGACGTCGCGGCCCTCGTCGACGAGGCGACGGACCAGCGGCGCGAGCACCGCGACTTCGCGGCGGCGGAACCGCCAGTCGCCAGGGTGGAGGTGGACCACGACGACGTCGAGCCCGGCGGTGCGCGCGTGGAGGTAGCCGTGGTGCATGCCCTCAAGGCGGCGCTCGACGACCTCGATGGGGTGGCGCGAGGTCAGCGCCACAGGGTAGCCCGACTCCTTCGCCATGACGGCGTGGCCGTGGCCCCACGCCGCGGCGACTTCGGCGAGGCGGGCCGCGGTGAAGCCGTTGACCTCTTGCAGCGCGACGACGTCTGGCGCCTGCTCTTTGAGCCAACGCTGCGCTGGCGCGACCTGCGTCCGGTCGAGGAAGCCGCGGAGCACGTTCCACGTGACGACCCTCGTCGGGGCGGCGTCGACCGCCGCAGGCCTGGTGGCGCACGCGGAGAGCAGCAGGGTGGCCGCAGCGGCGGCGCGGACGATGGCACGGGGGAGGAGCCTCTTCACCGCCGCAGTCTAACGGCGTCCCTGCCGGCCCTAGCGTCTGGGAGTCGGCGTTCGTCGCCAAATGCCCCTGGCCGTTTGCTAGGCTCGGGCGCTGCTGCCATGCACCGCTCAGTCGGAATCGTCGCCATCGGTCGAAACGAAGGGGCGCGCCTCGAGGCGTGCCGCGCCGCTGGCGTCGGGCGCGGCGTCGCGGGGGGGTGCGGCGACTCGGGCGCGCCCGGCGCGCGCGGGGCGGGGGCGGGCGCGCGCGGAGGCG
>JAYYEE010000366.1:0-19441 GCA_036160175.1 Planctomycetota bacterium | reverse complement strand
CGAAGTCGTCTGATCCCGAGTCGTCGTAGTTGATCTCGTTGATGACGACGCCAGAAGGCGACTGGGGCGCCATCGCGAGCCCTGTGACGCAGGCAGTCAGCGCTGCGAGTGCGGTGCGAATAAACATATGAAGCTCAATCTGTTTAGAGGAGGACAACGCGCTTGCCCGCGCGTAGACCGTAGGACCAACTAGCCTACTCTCGTCGAGGATCGTCCGCGGACCTCGGTGCCCCAAGTGTGTCTTTGTTCTATCCTGTGTAACGTATGACGAGCCCTGGGAGCGCCGCGCGACCGCCGCATGCACCGCGGCAGGCCGAGCGCATCGCGCTGCGTCGCGGCGGCCTGCTCTCGGGGGCCGTGCTGTTCACGGCGTGTCTGCTGTCGCCTCCGCCTGACGGCCTCAATGACGCGGCGTGGCGCACCGCGGCTGTCGTCCTCTTGATGGCGGTATGGTGGACGACGGAGGCCATCCCGATCGCCGCGACCGCGATGATTCCGCTGGTGCTCTTCCCGACGCTCGGTGTGATCGACATGCCGAGCGCCTCAGCCCGTTACGCCAACGACATCGTGTTCTTGTCGATGGGCGGCTTCCTGATCGCGGTGGCGATGGAGCGCGCGGGGCTTCACCGCCGCATCGCGCTGGCGATCGTCGCCCTCGTCGGCACGCGCCCGCGCCAGCTTGTGCTCGGGTTCATGCTGGCCTCAGCGTTCTTGTCGATGTGGATCTCGAACACAGCGACGACGGCCATGATGTATCCCATCGGGTTGGCTATCGCGTCGTTGTTCCGACCGCAGGGGCGCGCGGGGCCGTTCGAGCTCGGGACCTGCTTGATGCTCGGCATCGCGTATGCCGCCACGATCGGCGGCGTCACCACGCTGATCGGTACGCCGCCGAACGCCGTCTTGGCTGCTGTGGCCAGCGAGAAGCTTGGGGTCACGATCGGCTTCGTAGACTGGATGATGGTTGGTGTGCCGGTCGCCGCGGTCTTCCTCCCCATCGGGTGGTTGCTCCTAACCAGGCTCTTGCATCCGCCGGGGGATCTGCGCGGGGACGCGGCTGCGGTGCTGGCAGAAGAGCGCGCCAAGCTAGGCCCGATGAGCGCGAGAGAGGTCGTCGTCGCGGTCGTCTTCGTCCTGACCGCGCGCGCTTGGATCGCCCGCGGCGACAAGAACATCGGCGGGGTGACGATCCCAGGCATCCAGTCGTTCGCGCCTTGGGTCAAGGACTCGACGATTGCTATGGCGGCGGCGGTGGCGCTGTTCGTGATCCCGACGAGCTTGCGGCGCGTTGAGTTCGCGTTGGACTGGCCCACCGCCAACCGGATCCCGTGGGGCATTGTCGTGTTGTTCGGGGGCGGCATATCGATGGCGCATGCGATGTCGGAGACCGGCCTCGCCGCCTACGTTGGCGGCGCGGTGTCGGAGTTGACGTCGCTGCCGCATTGGCTGGTCTTCTGCGCCGTGGCCCTCTTGTTTCTGTTCTTGACTGAGGTCACGTCGAACGTCGCGACCGCGACTATGGCGATGCCGATCGTGGCAGGCGCGGCATCCGGTTTAGGGATCGCCCCGCTGCAGTTAATGGCGACGGCGGCGCTCGCGGTTTCGATGGCGTTTATGCTGCCCGTAGCAACGCCGCCGAACGCGATTGTGATCGCCTCGGGTTACGTCACGGTGCCGCAGATGGCGCGGGCAGGCATCTGGTTCAACTTGATCAGCGGGGCGCTGGTCACCGTCGCCGCGACCGCGCTGGTGCCGCTGCTGCTCGGCTGAGCAGTCTTATTGAAACTGGATGACGTGGCCGTCGGTCGCGATCAATGCCTGGTTGCCGGCCGTGCCGCTCGGCGCAAAGCTGACGCCTTGGATCATGACCGAGAGGCCCACGAAAGATGTCGGAACCACGGTAAAGATCGTCGCTGGCGGGCTGGGGTTTGCGAGCAGCACGAACATAT
Organism: Planctomycetota bacterium; assembly: GCA_036160175.1. Taxonomy (GTDB): domain Bacteria; phylum Planctomycetota; class UBA1135; order UBA1135; family UBA2386. The sequence goes on along the minus strand of JAYYEE010000366.1, from coordinate 17,492 downwards.
TCGTCGGGTCGACGTGGAGCTCAGGGAAGCTCGGCGTCGGGCTGGGCGGCGCGCCGTTGAGGAACGCGGTTCCGATGATGAGCGCTGGCGCTTGGTCGTAGACGCCGTTTCGAGAGCTCAGCTGCAGGACCAGGTAATCGCCGGCACTGATGTCGACTTGGGGACAGGCGTCCGTCGGCCCGGGCGGGCTGCCGGATTCGAGCATCAGCTGGTCGCCGCTGCCGGGGAACGGCCGCAGCTCAGGCCTCGCGCACCGGTCGGCGATCGCAGCCATCGCGCGCCAGTCGGCTGCAGCCAAGCCGATGTTGCTCAGCCACGCGAGGAGCGGCCCACCTGCGCTCAGGTCGGCCTGGATGTCGCAGGCACGCTCGCCGTAGATTGCCGTAAACAGGCACATGCTGGCGAGGACCGTCGTCGCCGGTCCTGGGTGGAAGAGGTCGGCTGCGTAGTAGCTCTGCTCGAACTCAAGCAGCGCGACGCCGTCGCCGACGCGCGCGACCTCGGCGGCGCCTGGCCCCACGGACGCGTTGATCGCGTCAGCGGCGAGCTGGTAGCCGGCGTTGATCTCGGCTTGCATCGCCAGCGGGGCGGGATAGGTGCCAGGGTAGAAAAAATGCCCCTGCGCGCGCGCCCAGGTCTGATACAGCACCGCGATGGCGCCTGGGCTGTGGTTGCGGACGTTGGTCGCGATCGCCAGCGCGCGGTTACGGAACTGGAGCGGGTTGCCGAGCGTCGCGGTCGCCTCGAGTGACTGCCCCTGCATCACGACTGCGTCCCACGCTTGCCCAGGCAGCAGCGAGTTTGAGATCGCCGCGACCTGAGACGGGTTCGTGGCGTGATAGGTCATCGTTTGGCCAGAGCTCAGCCGCTCGTAGACGTTGGGCGTCGGGTGGCCGGCCGCTTCCGCGACGCGCCGCAAGCCGAGGCCGACGCCGCCGTTGTAAAACGAGAAGCTGTTGCCGTACAGCAGCACGTTCTTGGCTTGGCTGGCTGCTTGGTCGGACGCGAGCAGCGCGATTACGGCGGCGCAGAGGAAGCGGATCACGATGATCATCCTACCGTTTTGTTGGGGCTCGCGCTTTCGGTGCGGGATCGGCTAACGTCCGAGCACTCTGTCTCCCTAATAACCTGACGACGATGAAAGGACCTGGCATCTTCTTGGCGCAGTTCATGAGCGACGACGCGCCGCTCAACCAGTTCGACACCGCCTGCAAGTGGGCGGCAGACCTCGACTACGTCGGCGTGCAGGTGCCGTCATGGGACGCGCGTTGCATGGACTTGCAGAAGGCCGCGGAGAGCAAGGACTACTGCCAGGAGCTCGCAGGCGTCGCTAAGGAGAACGGCGTCGAAATCAGCGAGCTCTCGACCCACCTCCAAGGCCAGCTGGTCGCGGTTCATCCCGCCTACACGTCCATGTTCCAGGTCTTTGCGCCGGCCGACGTCAACACGCCAGAGGCGATGCACGAGTACGGCTCGCAGCAGGTGAAGTGGTGCCTCAAGGCCAGCGAGCACCTGGGCCTCAAGGCGATGCCGACGTTCCCTGGCGCGCTGATGTGGCACACGGTGTACCCGTGGCCGCAGCGCCCCGCGGGTCTCGTGGAGGAGGGCTTCAAGGAGCTGGCGCGACGCTGGCGTCCGCTGCTCGACTACGCCGAAGAGTGCGGCGTCGACTGCGCGTTCGAAGTGCACCCCGGCGAAGACATCCACGACGGCGCCAGCTACGAGATGTTCCTCGAGCACGTCGATGACCACTCGCGCGCGTGCCTGCTCTACGACCCGAGTCACTTTGTGCTGCAGCAGCTCGACTACCTGCACTTCATCGAGCTCTACCACGAGCGCATTAAGGCGTTCCACGTCAAAGACGCGGAGTTCAAGCCGGACGGTCGCACCGGCGTGTATGGGGGCTACCAATCGTGGCAGAACCGCGCCGGCCGCTTCCGCTCTACGGGCGACGGGGAGGTCGACTTCGTGGGCATCTTCACGGAGCTCACGAAGCACGGCTACGACGGTTGGGCGGTCATCGAGTGGGAGTGCTGCTTCAAGGACAGCCAGCAGGGCGCCGAAGAGGGCGCGCCGTTCATCGTGTCCCACATGATCCAGCCGCCGGCGCGGGCCTTTGACGACTTCGCGGGTGGCGAGATCGACCAGTCGGCGGTGCGCAAGGCGCTCGGCCTCGAGTAGCGACCGCCGTGCATTTTGTCTGTGGCGCGGTGCTCGCGGCGCAGCGCCTTGACTGCATCCAGCGGACATCACGATACGATGGCGAGAGAGATGGACTCTCCCGCGCAGACGTCTAGCAGCCCCAAGCTGACACGCTTGCCGTGGCTGCTCGCGCTCGGCCTCTTGGTCATCACCGCGTGCCCCCGCGTCTACGGGCATGACCACCTGCGGTGGGCGATGATCGGCGTCAGCGCGGGCCTCATCGCTTGGTTCGTCGTGCTCTGGGTGACGGGTCGGAGGATGGACGTCGTCGCGATCCGGCCGATCAAGCAGCACTACATCCAGGCTTCGGTCCAGCTGATCCTCTACCTCTACTGGGGATATCTCTGGCAGGACGTCGACGGCGCCCGACCGATCTATGTCCAGTCACCGCTGATCTTGGCGCAGTTCTGCTACCTCTACGCGTTCGACGGCCTCTGGTCTTGGACACGCGGGCGGGCTTGGCGTCTGAGCTCGGGGCCGACGCCGATCGTGCTCTCGACCAACCTGTTCATCTGGTTCCGGGACGATTTCTTCATCTGGCAGTTCGCGATGGTCACCGCGGGGTTGCTAGGCAAAGAGTTCCTGCGCTGGAACAAGGACGGCCGCCGGACGCACATCTTTAACCCTTCGGGCTTCGGGCTGATGTGCGCGGCGACGGTCTTGATCCTGCTGGGGAAGACGGACCTGACCTGGGCCAAGCCGCTGTCGACGACGATCGCGGTCCCCGGGATCTTCCTTGTGATCTTCGCGCTCGGCTTGGTGGTGCAGCACTTCTTCGCCGTGACCCTGATGACCTTCGCGGCGGCGGCGGCGATGGTCGCGACCAACTTGATCTACGAGCAAGTGACCGGCGTCTATTTGTTCATCAGCACCAACCTGCCCGCGGCGGCGTTCTTGGGCTTGATGCTGTTGATGACCGATCCGTCGACGTCGCCGCGGACCAACGTGGGGCGCACGCTGTTCGGCTTCGGCTATGGCTTCGGTTACATCGTCGCGTTCGAGGTGCTCAACCGGATCGGCGCCCCAGATCTCTACGCAAAGCTGTATCCGGTGCCGCTGCTGAACTTGACGGTGCAGGCGCTGGATAGGTTCGCGCGCGCCGGCGTCGTCGGCAGGCTCAACGCGCGCTGGGAGCAGGGGGTCGCGCCGCGCGTCAGCAACGCGGTGCACATGGCGCTCTGGGCGACCATGTTCATCGGCTTGTTCGCCTCTGGCTACTTCGGGCGAGCGCACCCTGGCGCGTCGATCGCCTTTTGGAAGCGGGCCGTGTCCGAAGATCGGGCGCATGCGGCGCGCGGCTTGGTGAAGGTCACCGGATCGCGGGCCGTTGATCCGATGGTGGACCCGGCGGCGCGCGCCGGCGCCTACAACGAGCTCGGAATCTTGAGCATGACGGACGGCATCGACGACGCTGCCATAAATGCGCGTCTCGGGAACGCGGCGAGGTGGTTCGCCGAAGCGGCTGCGCGCGGCAGCCAGGCCGGCACGAAGAACGTGCTCCAGCACTTCCTGTTTCACCGGGCGCGTCGGGACGACCGGGACCTGGGCGCAGCCCTGCAAGCGTGCCAACAGATGGCGACGCAAGGCGACGCCCGCGCCGCGTATCTCATCGGCCTCGCCGTCGAGACGGGCGTCGGCGTGCCGCCCGATCCGCGCGGCGCGTTGACGTTCTACCGGCGTTGCCCCCACGGCGATCTGCTCGCGGTCCGCGCGATCGCGCGCGTTGGACTCTCGCTCGGTCCCGAGTTTGACCTGAGCGACGTCGCTGCGCCGCTGCAGTCGGCTGCCGAGGTGGGGGACGCAGAGAGCTGCTACTACCTGGCGTACATGCACCGCCGCGGTCAGGGCGTCGAGCGCGACGCCTCGCGAGCGAGCGAGTGGATGCGGCGCGCCGTTGAGCTGGGGTTCGATCCGGCGCGCACAGCGAAGCGGCAAGCCGCGTTCGCCGCGCCGCGCCGCAAGTTCCACACGGCGCCGGCCTACACCACCGATTATCCGATCACGGACTGATCGTGCGGATCGGTCGCAGGCCGATGACGCCGTCGCCGCCGTCGGGCGCGTGGGCGCGCCGCGCCGTCGACCGGCAGCCGTCGACCCCGTCGCGCACGCTGCCGCCGCGCACGGCTCGCCAAGCGAGCGGCGCAGTCGTCCCTCGCGCGCGTAGGCCGTCGCCGGACCGCGCCGGATAGTCGATGTAGGGCAGCTTCTCGTCACGGCACCACTCGGCGACGTTGCCGTGCATGTCGAACAGCCCGAACTCGTTCGGACGCCGTTGGCCGCCGAGCGCGACCGGACCTTCGCACCAACCGTAGGCCGCGGCCGCGGAGGGGTCGTCGCCAGAGCACCACGGCGTCGTCGTGCCCGCGCGGCACGCATACTCCCACTGCGACTCGGTCGGCAGGTCCATCCCCCAGCGGCGCAAGGTCCGCGTCGCCGTGAGCCAGTCGGTGTCGGTGACGGGCATTCGGGGGTCGAGGTCGGGCATGGCCCGCTCCGTCATCCGCGTGAACTGCGCGACGTTGAGCTCGGTCTTCGCGATGAGGAAGGGCTCGAGCGAGACGACCGCGTCGTTGACCTCGTCTTCTCGAGCTCGGTCGTCGTTCCGCTCCATGCCCGGCGCGCCGCGGCGCGCGCCGACGACGGTGCGGCTAGCCGGCAGGAGCGCGAAGACGACGCCGGTGCCGGCGTCGACGCGGAGCTCGCCTGACTCGGCGTCGCGCTCAGGGCGTGGGTAACCCTCGGCGTGTGTGCGCAGGTCGAGGAACTCCCAGAGGCCGCTCTGTGGGTTGCGGCCGAGCGGGACGAGGCCGGGTAGCCGCTGGAGCTGTAGTCCTTGGTATTCGGCGCTCGCTTGGATCGCGCGCCGCGCGTCTTCCCAGGCGACCCGGTCGCGCTCGCTGAGCGCCAGCGCCTGCTCGCTCCAGCGCTGACGCGCGCTGGCGTCGGCTGCTGGGCCCTCGGGCCCGAGGAACGTCTCGAGCTGCGCCTTGAGCCGCGTCAACGCTCGCGCGAGATGTTGATCGACCGGGTCGCTCAGGGCGCCGCCGCTCTCTAGTCGCTCCGCCTCCAGCGCGTCGAGGCGGGCCATGACCTTGCCTCGCTCCGCGTCAAGGCGGACGGCGTAGCGCTCCTTCCACGCGCGGTATGCAGCGAAGTTCGATGGCCACGCGGGCGGCAGCGCGAGCGCCGCGGCGCGCCCGCGCTCGATCAGGTCTTCGTTGGCGAGCAGCCGAAAGCCGGCGTCCGCCATCTCCTGGAGCTCACGGTTCGCTTCGTCTTTGAGCGCTGCCTCGTGGTTGGCGCGCTGCAGCGCGAGCACGAGGAAGACGACAGCGATGAGCACCGCCGCGAAGGCAACGGCGAACGCTGCGGTCTGCGCGCGGTTGCGGCGGACGAACTTGCTCAGCCGGTACCACGTCGTCGGCTGGGACACCTCGACGGGCTCGCTGCGTAAGTAACGCCGTAGGTCGGCCGCCAGCTCTCCGACGCTGGCGTAGCGGTGCTCGCGTTCTTTGTGCAGCGCCTTTGCGACGATCGCGTCCAGGTCGCCGCGCAGCGCCGCGCGCCGCGCTCGCGGCGCCACCTCGCTGGCGGGCGCCGGCTGCTGCGTCGCGATGATCTTGGCGATGCCGGCGATGCCCTGCGCGCGCAGCACGACGGTCGGGATCGGCAGGTGGTCAGACAGCAGCTCGTAGAGTTGGACCCCGAGCGCGTAGACGTCTGCGCGCGTGTCGACGTCGCCGATCCGGCCAGCAGCCTGCTCTGGGCTCATGAACTCTGGCGTGCCCATCAGCGAGCCCTGGAACGTCTGTGCGCCGCCTTCGAGCAGCGGATCTGCCAAGGACTTGGCGATGCCGAAGTCGATGATCTTGGGCTGCGGGCCGCTGTCGGTCTGCGTGATGAGGACGTTGTTGGAGCTGAGGTCGCGGTGCAGGACCTGCTTTTGGTGCGCGTGCTGCATCGCGTCGCAGACCAGCAAGAAGAGCTCGACGCGGCGCTGCACGGAGCAGGCGTGCTGCCGGCACCACGCGGCCAGCGGCGCGCCGTCGACCAACTCCATCGCGAAGTACGGCAGCCCGCGCGGGGTCGTCCCGGCGTCTAGCAGGCGGGCGATGCCCGGATGATCCATTCGGTTGAGGGCTTCGCGCTCGGCGGCGAAGCGAGCGAGGATCTCGCGCGAGTCCATGCCCGGATTGAGCTCTTTGATTGCCACAGCGCGCCGGATCGGGGACTGCTGCTCCGCGCGGAAGACGGTGCCGAAGCCGCCTCGGCCGAGCACCTCTTGGATGACGTAGACGCCGAGCCGTCTCGGGAGCGCGCCGCTGTCGCTGGAGGCCTCTTCGCCGTCGTCCGCGTGGTCGGCGGCGCCGTCCGGGTCCTCGAGCGCGCCGCTCGACACCAGCCACGCGCGGAGCGCGGGCGCATGGCGCGGGTGCGCATTCATCAGCGCCTCCAGCGCCGCGCGGCGGTCGCGGTCGTCCCCCTCGAGGATGGCTAGCACGGCAGCCTCGAGCTCTTCGGTTAGCGGCAGGCCAGGATCGGACGGGTCCGTCATCGCCTCCATCATGGAGGAATCTGTCACCGCAGACACGCCGTCGTTCGAAGCTGCGCGGCGCGATGCCCGGGTAGGGTTCTACAGGCATAGGCTTGCCGACTGTGCTGCCTCAACCGAACCTGTCGGGGTGACCGAAGCCGACCTCGTCCCGTTTGTTGATCGATACGTCCCGCCCGTCCCTGCGGAGGAGGCGCTGCAGACCTTCCATGAGGCGCTGCGTCGGCGCCGGAGCGTCCGTGATTTCAGCGACAGGCCTGTGCCGCGAGAGGTCATCGAAGGCCTCGTTCGCTGCGCGCACACCGCACCTAGCGGCGCGAACAAGCAGCCGTGGCGGTTCCTCTGCGTCCAGGACGCCGACGTGAAGCGGCAGATTCGCGTGGCGGCGGAGCAGGAAGAGCGAGAGTTCTATGAGCGGCGCGCCAACGACGAGTGGTTGGCGGACCTCGCGCCGCTCGGCACGGATGAGACCAAGGAGTTCCTCACGACGGCGCCGTGGCTCGTCGTCGTCTTCCAGCTGAGCAAGGACGACGACGGCGGTCAGGTCTACTACCTGAAGGAGTCCGTGGGGATCGCGGCGGGCATGTTCCTCGCAGCCGCGCAGCTCGCGGGGCTGTCGACGTTGACCCATACGCCCAGCCCCATGAAGTTCCTGGGGGAGATCTTGGGGCGCCCTGCGACCGAGCGCCCGTTCTTGCTCATCCCGGTCGGATATCCAGCGGATGACTGCATGGTCCCGCGGAAGGCGATGATGCGTCGCCCGATCGACGAGGTCATGAAGGTCGTGTGATCCCGCCTGGGGCGCTCAGCGAGCGGTCCGTAGGCATCCGCGCGCGCGCGCGGCTCCACAAGCCTAGCAGCCCGAACCCGGTGCACATGAGCATGACCCAGGCACGGCCCCGCAGGTCCGTCGCCGCGGCAGGGGTGGTCTCGAGGGGGCGCGTCGCCGTGAGCTCCTCGACGTCGAGGTCGCGCAGCCCGGCGTTCTCATGGCGCCGGAGCGTCGACATGACCGCGTCACGGACGCGCGCGGTCGCGCGCCACCAGAGCTCAGCGACGGCGTCTCTAGCGGCGAGCGTCGCCATCGGCATGCCTGGGATGGCGGCGGCGAGGATGCGCGGCAGCTCGGCGGCTGCGCCGCAGCGCGTCAGCGCGCGAATCGCCGTCAGCCGGTCCGTGTCGTCGCCGCGAAGGTGGCGACGCAGCGCCATCACGTCGACCGCTCGGTCGGAGCGCGCGAGCTGGCGCAGCGCTTCGACGCGATCTCCGTCGCGTCCGGCGCAGGCGCGGAGCTGCAAGGCGTCGGGCGCGACAACGCTGTCGGCGAGCGCGGCCAACACGATCACGAGCGGCAGCATCAGTCCGCCGCCGCTGGCGCCGCGCACGCACGCGCCCGCTTCGCACGGCGAGACGATCCACGTCACGTCGCCGCAGAGCGCCGGGCCGACGCGGAGCAGCGGCGCGCGCGGGTCGCCTTCGACGACGCCGCTGCTGAGGTGGCCGACGAGGACCGACAGCGCGAGCGAGCGCGGCGTCTGCTCGACGTCGGCGTGGATCGATCGGAGCCAAGCTGTCCACTCCGCGGGCACGTCCAGGCCCGCTGGTACGATCCACTCTTCCCGACCGTCGACGCCGCAACGCCAAGTCAGCGCGGGCGCGTCGGGCGCCTCCGAGGTCGCGGCGGCGCCGATCGCGATCGCGCCGTCGGGCGGGGCATGCTTGGCGGCCGTGACCTCGACGCCGAGGGAGGTCACGGTGACGTCGATCGCGGCGAGTGGGTCTAGGTCGCGGGGCCAAGACGGCAGCGTCGGCAGGTAGTCCTCACACAGCCACGCGATCCCTGGCACCGCGTCGCGGTGCGGGCTGGCGGCGATGACGGCGCGCAGGCGCGCGCCTTGTGCCGGCACGGCCGCGCAGGTCAGCAGGAGCGCGGTTGCGCGGTTAAGCCAGAGGGTCCGCATGCTCGATCTCGCGGTCGTCAGCGGCGCCGCATGGTTGAGGCCAGCGGTGCTCTCCGGACAGCTCGTTGAGGCCTTCGTCCGAGTCGCCTGCGGCAGGCTCGCAGGGGCCCGCGTGGCCGTCGGGCTGCGCCTCATAGCTGTCCCCGAGGTAGTCATCCGATGGTGTCGCGAGGGCCGCCGCCGCCTGTGCTCGGGCGTCCTCGGCGCGGAGCCGCAGCGATCGGCGGATCAGCCACAGCCCGAAGAGCATCGCGGCCGGGATCGCGCAGAGGATCGCCTTGTCGGCGGCAGGCTTGCTGCTCCACCACGCCGCGGCCCGCTTGGTCAGCGCTGCGGCGCGGCCGGCGAGCGGCTCGAGCTGTCCACCCTGCGCATCGTTCGTGTTCATCAGCTGCGTGATCGCGACCTCAACCAGGGGCCGCAGCTCACGGCTCTCAGCGTCGAGGCGGGCGTCGAGCGCCGCCAGCGCCCGCGGGTCGTTGAGCTCGGTCAGGCGCGTAATGGCGTAGCGACGGAGCAGCGGCTCTCGGTGCGAGAGCACCGCCACCAGGGCCGTCGCCTCCTGCTCTTTGGCGAGCTTGGGTGACAGCTGTTGGAACGCGTAGGTGAGCGCCTCGCCGCAGCGCGGCAGCGCGTCATCGTCGAACTCTGTAGCGATGCGCAGCAGGTGCTGGGACGCGCCCAAGTCCGCGAGGGTGAGGAGCGCTGCTTGCGCGTCTGTCGGCTCCTCGCCGTCGGCGCAGGACGTCGCATGCAGCAGCTGCAGCAGCGGCTCGACGGCGGCGGGGCGCCGCAGCTTGCCGAGCACCTTTGCGGCGAGGGTACGCACGCGGCGGTCGTCGTCTTTGAGCGCGGCGATCGCGGTCGCCGTGCTCGAGAGGTCGCCGTGCAAGAAGATCCCTTGGAGCGCCTGCAGCCGCGCGTCCGCGTGCGGCGCGGACTCGATCACCTCGGGCAGAGCTTCCAGGTGCGCGTCGTTGCCGCTGTTGGCGAGCAGCCAAGCTGCGCGCTCCGCAGCGGCGAGGTCGGCGCCAGCGGCGAGCTGCGCGAGCGCAGCGGCGTCAGCGTATTGCCCGGCAGCCTCAAGCTGCGCGAGCAGGTCACGTGGCGCTTGCTCGGAGCCTGACGGCGCTGCGGCGTCGGCGGGCGCGGGGGCGGCGCCTGCCGCGGGACCCTGCGGCGACAGCGCCGACAGCAAACAAAGCTCGATCAGACCCATGGTAGCGTGACTCCATGGTCTTCCTCGGCTCAACGAGGGGGCCGCCTGCAGCAGGAGATGCCCGGGAGGCCAATTCTGCGACGTCGCGGGCGGTTGCGCGGGCGGGCGCCTACTTGGTGAGCAGCTTGGCCACGACCGGCGAGAGGCCCTTCAGGCCGGCGCGCTGGCCCAGCGCCATGGCGGCTTCGTGTGCGGCGCCCTCCAGCCACCCGGCCTTGAGTGCGAACATGGCGCCGACGCGATTGCTCGTAGCGCAGCTGACGAGCACCTTCTCTTCGCCGTAGCTCGCGAGCTTCGCGGCGAAGGCCTCGACGTTCTCGCGCGTCAGCCCCGGGCCACCGGCGATCGCCAGGCGCTCGAATGAGATGCCCGCCTCGGCCGCGCGGGCCTCTTCCCAGCCAGTGCCTTTCTCGCTCTTGCGGCGGAGGTGCAGCACGCGCTGGACGCCTGCCGCCTTGAGCGCGTCGAATTGCTCCTTTGTGGGCTGCCCCGAGCAGACCACGTTCGGCAGCGGCGCCGAGAAGTGAGGGATCCCGAGCGCTGCTGGGTCGGACTGCGGCGCGGCGGCGCCTTGAGGATCGGCATCGGGCGAGCCGCAGCTCGCGAAGAGTAGGGCTGCGGTCAGGGTCAGGCGGCGTAGCATGTCGCCATCGATACCCGATCCGGCTCGTGGAACGAACGGTGAGGTTGCGCGCGCGGCTGTCGGAAGCGATGGTCGCGATATGCGCACGCTCACTACTTGCATCCTCGCCGGGTGCGCGCTCGTTGCCACGCCCCGCGCCCAGCGCGCCGACTGGCTCCTGGCCCCGTCGGACTATCGCGCGCAGCTACGTGAGGAGGGGCGCCAGATCGTGCTCGAGAACGGCCTGATCCGGCTGCGCGTCCAGCAGGAGCCGCTCGCGTTGGTCGGGTTCGAGCAGCTGGTCTCTGGGCAGCAGCTGCTGCGGGCGGCGGCGCCGCTCGGGGAGTTTGTCGTCGACGGGGAGCTCCAGCGCGTCGGTGGGCTCGTCGGCCAGCCGAACCGCGCGTTCTTGCTGCCTGAGTGGCTCGAGCAGATGGGGCGTGACCCCGCGGCGATCGCGGCGCGCGCCCAGCTCGACGGCGACGGCGACATCGAGGCGCGCATGGCGTGGGGGGAGACGCGCCACTCCAGCCCGCGCACCGTTTGGCCGCCGCACGGCAAGCACCTGAGCTGGCGGCTTCGCTCCGAGGGACAAGAGGTCCGCGTGCACCTCCAGCTGTACGACGGCTTGCCGCTGTTTTGCCACTGGCTTGAGTGGGAGAACCGCGGCGATCAACCGCGCACGATAGACCGCTTCACGTCGCTGCGGCTGCCGGTGGTCGAGGCGGAGTCACGGGTCGAGCCGCAGCGCATGGGCGTGCAGCTGCCCAACCTCTACGTCGAGACCGACTTCAGCTTCCACGCGATGAGCGGCGCGGACGGCAGCTCGCACTGCGTGCGCTGGACCACCGACCCTGAGTTCGCCACGCAGGTCAACTACCGCAAGCAGACCCTCTGCGTGCTCGACGTCGGCCCCGAGCTCGGCCCGGCGCAGACGGTCGCGCCAGGCGAGACGTTCCAGACGTTTCGGACCTGGGTCCTCGCGCCTGACAGCGAAGACCGCGAGCGGCGGTCGTTGGCGCAGCGCCGGATGTACCGCGCGATCGCGCCGTGGAGCACCGAGAACCCCCTGATGATGCACGTGCGCAGCGCGCAGCCCGAGAAGGTGCGCGCGGCGATCGACCAGTGCGCAGAGGTCGGCTTCGAGATGGTCATCCTGACTTTCGGTAGCGGCTTCAACATCGAGGACGACAGCCAGGAGAACCTCGACCGGTGGAAGCAGCTGGCCGACTACGCGCACCAGCGCGGCGTGCAGCTAGGCGGTTACTCGCTGTTGAGCAGCCGGAAGATCGCGCCAGAGGCGGACAACTGCATCAACAAGGAGACCGGGAAGCCTGGCGGGCAGGTGTTCGGTCACGCGCCGGCGTTGGCGAGCCAGTGGGGCCAGGACTACTTCAAGAAGCTCTACCGCTTCTACGAGTACACGGGCTTTGACCTGCTCGAGCACGACGGGAGCTACCCGGGCGACCCAGACGCGATGGCGCGGCCGCCGCTGCAGAAGGGCTACGAAGACTCGCGCTGGGTGCAGTACGGGATCATCACGGACTTCTACAAGTGGTGTCGCGCCCGCGGCGTCTACCTCAACGTGCCCGACTGGTACTTCCTGAACGGCAGCAGCAAGACGGGCATGGGCTACCGCGAGACCAACTGGTCGCTGCCGCGCCGCCAGCAGGTGCTGCACACGCGCCAGAACCTGTTCGACGGCACGCGCGAGAAGAACGCGTCGATGGGCTGGATGTTCGTGCCGCTGACGCAATACCACGGCGGCGGTGCTGCGGCGACGATCGAGCCGCTCAGCGACCACCTCGACCACTACCGGCGGATGTTTGAGAGCAACCTCGGCTACGGCGCGCAGGCGTGTTGGCGCGGCCCGCGGTTGTTCGACGGTGAGGAGACGAAGGCGATGGTCCAGGGCCAGGTGCAGTGGTACCTGCAGCACCGGATGATCTTGGAGAGCGACGTCATCCACTCGAGCTCGCGCCGCCCTGACGGACAGGACCTGGATTGGGTGCTGCACAGCAGCCCGTATTGCGACCCTCCGGGCATGCTCGTCGCCTACAACCCGACGCGGTCGGCGCGCAAGCGGCTCGTGCCGCTTAACCTCTACTACACCGGGCTCAAGGAGCGCACGATCGCGACCAACCAGGCTGGCGAGGTCTACGACCTCGCCGTGGACGGGCGCGGGCGCACGGCGGTCACGGTCGATGTGCCAGCCGGCGGAATGGCGTGGTTCACCTTCCGGTGAGCCCGGTTCGAGCAGCGGCCTAGGGCCTGCGAACGTCGGGGGTGGGCGGGGCGTCGGGCGCCCCGCCGCAGCGAATCAGCCTTGGATGTGCTGCGAGACGAGCTTGGTCATCTCGAACATCGTGACCCGCTCCTTGCCGCCGAAGACGGCCTTCAGAGCGTCGTCCGCGATGATCTCAGTCTTCTTCTCCGGGTTCTGGAGGCCCTTGGACTTGATGTAGTCCCAGAGCTTCTTGGTGATCTCGCTGCGCGGGATCGGGGTCGAGCCCACGACGACGGCGAGCACCTCGTCCGGCTGGACGGGCTTCATCAGGGCCGGGTTCGGCTTGCGCTTCTTCTTCTCGGGTTGGTCTTCGCTCATCAGTCGTGCCGGGGGGGGATCGTGGAAAATGGACTTGGCGCCGGGCGAGGCGTAGGCCTCGGCGCGCGCCACCCTCTTGATGATGGCTGCGCGGGGCCCCCGCACAAGGACCAAGGCTCGCTCCCGGCCAGATTACGGTCCAATAGACGTGCGCCGCGCTGTCCGATACCACCGTATCCCCGCGCTCCGTCACCGTCGCCATCGGTAGTTCCCGACGTGTCTTCGTCCTCGCCGGGCTGCGAGGAATGCACGCAGCGGGCTGCGCGGTCGAGCAGCGTGCCAACGAGAGCCGGTCTTCTATTCGCGCAGCACGCCGCGCGCGACCAGCCAGCGCTGGCACAGCTTCGGCCACGCGCTGGCGGCCAACTTCTTCCCGAGGCCGACGCCGTGGCGCCCGCGCTCGAAGCAGTGCAGCTCACACGGCACGCCCGCGCGCCGGAGCGCCGCGTAGTAGGCGAGGCTGTTCTCAACCGGGACCGCGCGGTCGGCGGTGGTGTGCCACAAGAACGCCGGCGGCGTGCGTTCGTCGACCTGGCGCTCGCTGGACATCTCGGCGACCAGCGCCGCTGGCGGGTCCTCGCCGAGCAGGTTGCGCTGCGAGCCCTTGTGTGTGAACTGCTGGTCGAACGCGAGCACCGCGTAGCACAGCACCGAGAAGTCCGGTCGGCACGAATGGCGCTCCACCGGGTCGACGTGCTCTGCCTCTCCGGCGTCGTGGTGCACGCTGACGCTCGACGCGAGGTGGCCGCCGGCCGAGAAGCCGAGCACCCCTGTGCGCGCGGGGTCGATGCGCCATGCCTCGGCGTTGGCGCGCACGGTGCGCAGCGCGCGCTGCGCGTCTTGCAGCGGCGCCGGGTGGCCGTAGCCCTTGCCGCGGTGGCGGTAGTCGAGGACCGCGGCGGTGACGCCGATCGAGTTGAGCCAGGCCGCGATCTGCTTGCCTTCATGGTCCATCGCGAGGTGGCCGTAGCCGCCGCCCGGGCACACGACGACCGCGGGCGTCGCCGCGTCGCTTCGGGGCGCTCGCCAGACGAGGAGCCTGGGCTGGTCCTTCGGCGCGGCCCCGAGCGCGCCCGGCGCGCCGTTCGGCCAGAGGAGCTGCTCGGTGGGCGCCTGCGCGGCGGCGGTGGCGGCGGCGTGGAGCAGCGCGAGGAGCGCGACGGCGGTGCGGAGCGTGGTCACGCCCACAGCCTAGCCCGTCGCGGCGGCCGCCGCACCGCGTCAGCGGCTGAGGTCGAGGCGCTGGATCCAGACGTTGCGGAAGCGCACCTCGTTGTGGTGCCCCTGCAGCTTGATCGGCCCCGGCGCCGGCCCCTCTTGCTGCCCCGCGCCGGTCTTGCGCGGCAACGCGAAGTCGTCGTGCACCAGCTGGCCGTTGTGGCGCACCGTGATCCGCGCGTCGTCGGTCTTCTCCTCGCCGTCCCAGCGGGCGGCGCGGAAGACGATGTCGAAGGACTGCCATTCGCCTGCCGGCCGACAAACGAGCACGTCTGGCGTCTTGAGGCGGTAGAGGCTCGCGCAGTAGCTCGCCTTGTAGTCTTCGGCGGCGACGCCGTGCGCGTCGCTGATCTGCACCTCGTAGCGTTTTTGGATGTAAACGCCGGAGTTGCCGCGGCTCTCAGCGTTGCCGCCGTCGACGACGTTGGTCGCGAACTCCAGGTGCATGCGGAAGTCTTGGTAGGAGTCTGGCGTGACCACGCTGTCCCACTTGGGCGACGCGGTGAGCACGCCGTCGGTGAACGTCCACAGGTGTTCGCCGTCTTCTTTCTCAGGGACCATGAGCGACCCGCGCGGCCCGACGAGCTGCACGGCGCCGGCTGGCGCGCGCGCGGACTCGCCGTCGCGGCAGAAGCCGCGCGTCGTCGTCGCAGGGGCGTGCTGCAGCGCGAAGTCCACCAGCGCCTGGCTCTCGAACCAGCCGCGCCACATGTCGTGGCCGCGGCCCTTTGGCACCTCAAGCGTCATGACGCCGCCGAGCTCCTCGTAGCGCCGCCGCAGCGCGGCTGAGTTGGCTTCGAGCGGCACCACGCGGTCGGCGTCTCCGTGGATGTGGTGGATCGGGACCCCGGCCGCCGCGAGCGGTTGGACGCGGGCGATGGGGTTGTGGTCGTCGAGCGCGTCCATGAGCCCGGCTGCGGTCATCTGGAAGGCGCCGCACGCGCGGTCGAGGCCCGGGTAGCTGCGCAGGTCGCAGACGGGGTAGATGCCCGCGATCGCTGCGACCTGCTGCGGGTGCTCGACGGCCCACGAGTAGAGCATCAGCCCGCCGCGGCTGCGCGCGAGCAAGACCGGGCGGGGCGCGAAGCCGCGCTCCTCTACGAGCGTCTCGTGCAGCGCGTCGTAGGCCTCGACGCCCGCGGGGCTGCCGTAGGACTCGCCCACGTCGACGCCGGCGATCGCCACGCCCGCCGCGAGGAAGCGCTCGAACATCCACACCTCGGCCTTCGACGGGAGGTTCGGCAGCGTCGGCGCGTACCAAACCCAAGGCTGCGGGGTCTTGCGGAGCTCCTCTGGCGGGGAGATCACGAACGCGGTGTGCGCGCCTCGCGGCCCGCGGACTTGGAGCACCTCGCCAGGCAGCGGCAGCTTCTTCTTCGGCGCGCCTTGAGCTTGGGCAGAGAGGGCGGTGGTCGCGGCCAGGGCGAGCGAGCAGAGCAGGGCTCGGGTCTTCATGGCGCGAGTCTAGCGCGCGCTGCCCCAGATGCTCTCAAGCAACGCGTGGCAGCCTGGGTCGACCTGCTGCAGCTCGGCGCGTACGAACGGATAGAAGTCGTTGCGGTAGAGGTAGGCCTCGGTCGCCTCGGCGAAGTACTCCTGGTGGTTGGTCAGCCCGTAATGGCGGACGCGGCGCCCCGTGTGCGCGAGCACGTCCTCGTAGGTCTTGGCCGCGCGCGCGGCGCGAAACGCCTTGAGGATCCGCGCGTCGTCGAAGCCGAGCACCTGGTCGTGGTAGGCGTGCGCTAGCTCGTGGAGGACCACCGCGGGGTGCTTCAGCAGCTGCGCGCGAGAGAGCAGCGCGCGGGCGCGCGGGATGTGGACCTTCTTCGCGAGGCGGGGATCATAGCCGCGGTGCTCTAGCCAGCCGCGGCCAGGGTGGTACTGCATGTTGGAGAGCTCGGGGTGCTCGTGCTCGATCCAAATGCCGAGCGTGCGCAGCTTCGCGAGCGGCGCCTTCGGCACGAGGAGCGAGATCCGCTCAAGGTGGTTGGCGAGCATCGACAGCGCCCGCCCGCCTTGTTTGGCGTGCGGGCCGACCAGCAGCGCTGGGTCGACGTGGACCTCGAAGCCGTGCACATCGCGGACGACGGGGTCGAGGCGTCGCGGCTTGGCTTGGACAGCGTCGACCTGCCAGCGGCCTGCCTGGTCACGTCGCACAGTCACTTCGCTGTCCGGCCAAGTCGCGACCACCACGTCGCCGTCGATCGCGATCCGCGCCGAGGCGGCGTCGTCCTGCGGCGGCGTCAGCTTCTGCGGCAGCATCACGCCGCGCCCGAGGAAGGCCCGCACGACCCGGGGGTCGACGCCGCGCAGCGCCGCGCCGAACCCGCGCAACACCTGCCGCGGCTCGAAGTCTCGGGGCGGATCCGCGACCGGCGCGAACGCCATCGCGTGCTGCCAAGGCAGGTCATCGGTCTCGCGCGACAAAGCGAAGCCGTGGCTCGCCATCTCGCGGATGACCTGCGCCTTGCTCATCATGTGCTCGGGCTTGATCGGCACCTCGGGGTCCTCTGCGCGGAACTCGACCAGCACGACCTCGCCGCCCTCCTTGAGCGCGCGGCGCACCCGACGCATTACGCGCACCGGGTGCGAGAGCTCGTGGTAGACGTCGACCATCAGCACGAGATCGCACGAGCTGGGCGGGAGCTTCGGGTCGTCGACGGTCGCCTCGACGAACGCGACGTTGTCTAGCTCAGCCTCCTCGGTGCGCTGTTGGAGCATGACGAGCATCTCCGGCTGCAGGTCGACGGCGAACATCCTGCCGTCTGGGCCCACCGCCTCGGCGAGCGGCAGGGTGTGATAGCCGTTGCCGCAGCCGAGGTCGCAGATGGCTTGGCCTCGCTCCACGGCGAGCCACGCGCGCAGCGCGACGCCGTTCTCTTCATCCTCTCGTGTCCGGCGCATCAACCAGCCGGCACCCGCCCAGTGCATGGTGTGCGCGACCTCGCGGCCGAGATATGTCGCGCGCCCCTCGGCGGTGGCCTCGGGGTCGCGGGGCTGCTGCTGGCAGCGAAGCGCCGGCAAGCAGAGCGTGAGGGCGAGGCATGCGGTCGAGAGGGCCATGGCGCTCACCATATCGCCGCGCAGGCGGACCAGATGCGCCCGGTCCGACG
>JAYYEE010000365.1:0-4012 GCA_036160175.1 Planctomycetota bacterium | reverse complement strand
GAGGCGGCGTCGAGCCCTTCTGTTGCGCGGCGAGTCCGCCAGCAGCCATCAGGGCGAGCGCCGGCGCGAGAGATCGCGACGAGAGAATATTCATGCCCGTAAAGTATCAGACGGCGGCGCGCTCGTCCTCCGTCGCACCGGAGAAAGCCGCGCAGCGACGGCCCGCGTGAACCGCGTGGCCGCCGCGGTCGATCGCGCGCGAACCCGCAGGCTCGCGCGCGCCCGCGGCTAGTTGTGCGCCTCGTGGACGCGGCCGACCATCTCCGGGCCGGGCGTCAGCGTGGTGTCGCCGTCGTCCTTCCACTTCGACGGGCAGCCCTCGTTGGGCTTCTTGCCGAGGTCGATGTTGGCTTTGAACTTCCGCATCGTCTCGTCGATGTTGCGGCCGAGGTTCAAGAAGTTGACCTCGCTGTTCATCAGCATGCCTTCGGGGGAGATGAGGTAGGTGCCGCGCAGGCAGAAGCCGCCGTTCCAGACGCCGAACTGCTTGGCGAGGTCGCCGTTGCGGTCCGAGGCCATGTGGAACTTGACGTCCTCGAGGTCCTTCTCCTCGCGCTGCCACGCGAGGTGCACGAACTGCGTGTCCGCGCTGACGGTGACGACCTCGCAGCCCATCTTCGCGAACCGGTCTTGCTGCTCTGCCAGAGCAGCGAATTCGGTGCTTCAAACGAAGGTGTAGTCGGCCGGGTAGAAGAACAGCATGGTCCACTTGCCGTTCTTCATGGCCTCGCTGAGCTTGTATTCGCCGAAGCCCTTCGTCGTGGGCTCGTAGGTGGTGAGGGAGAAGTCCGGGACGGTGTCCCCGACCTGCAGGATGGAGTTCTCGGTCATGATGTTTCCTTGATAGCGAACGTTAGGCGCCGCCGGCCACCATCGCCAGACGTAATGCCGCCGCGGAATCGGGATTCCCGAGGCGGAAGCTGTGGCCTACAGGCGCTTTCCGGGGCACCATGTGCGCCTCGAAGTTCGACCGTGAGCACGACCACCACCAACAACATTTCCCCAGAAGCCGCTTCGACCGCCGCGCAGGCGCTCGCTGCCGCAGGCGACGCTGAGAGCGCCCGCGACGTCGGCGCCTTGGATGACGCCGCGAAGCAAGCCGCCCTGCGCCTGGGCGCCAGCAAGACAGGCCTCGTCGAGCGCCTGATTTACGGCCCGCTCCCGGGCACAGACGAGCTGCAGAGCGGCGCGAGCGGCGCTGCCCGCGTCGACACGGGCCCTCGCGACGCCGTGATGGCCGCCGCGCTCGACGCGCTGGAGCGCGGCGTGGCCTTCACGACCGACGGCAAGCTCTCGAGCGAGCTGCGACAGCAGGTCGCCGCGGCCGGCGGCTACGGCTTCACGGTCCCCAGCGACTTCGGCGGCCGCGGCTGCGAATACACCCAGCTCGCGCTGGTCGAGGAAGAGATGGCGGCGAACGGCCTCGGGCCGCTGGCCGTCGAGATCTCCGGCGAGCTCACCATCGGCGCCGGCTCGCTGCTTGCCTACGGCACTGACGCACAGAAGAAGACCTTCTTGCCGCTCGTGAGCGACGGGGAGCTGATGGCCTTCGGGTTGACGGAGGTCGGCATCGGCGTCAACGCGAAGAAGGTCCGCGCGTATGTCGAGCCTGACCCGTCAGGAAGCGGCTACCGACTGTTCGCGCAAGGCGACCGCAACAAGCTCTGGATCACCAACGCCACCCACGGCGGCCTCGTCGGGATCGTCGCGCGCGTCGGCGAGAACGGCAAGAAGGTCGGGCTCTTCGTCACGCACTTGCCCGAAGAGGACGTCCAGCGCGGCGGCGACCACGACTACGAGTTCTGGTGCCAATCGTCGAACACCGGCGCGTTCACGGCGAACTACAACTCGCGCATCCACTTCGACAACTTCCCGCTGCAAGCAGACCAGGAGATCCCCGCCGACGGCGTCGAGGTGCTGTTCTACTGCCTCCGCATGGGACGCTGCATGCTGGCCGCCATGGCCGCCGGCTACCAGCGCATGTTCGCCGCCGACGCCGCGGCCTACGCCAAAGGCCGCCAGGGCGTCGGTGGACAGGTCATCAAGCACGAGCTGCCGCGTCAACACCTCGGCAAGATGCTCGGCGGCGCGCTGATGTCGCGCGCGTTGAGCCACCTCTCACTCCGACAAGACAAGCAAGGGGTCGACCTCGCCGGCCTGCGCGACCTGACCAAGTCCGCCGCCGCCACCAGCGCGCTGGACGCCCAGATCGCGTGCGAGCGGGTCCTCGGCGGCCGCTCGTTCGATCAGAGCTCCCGCGTCCATGACGCCCGCCACAACATGCACGTTTTCGGGGTCGTTGAAGGCGAAGACGACCTCATCCTCATGGGCATGGTCAAGGACGTCACGGACGCGTTCACGACCAACTACATGGCCGGCATGCTCGGCGTGCTGCAGTCGCTGAACGTCGGCGAGGACGGCAAGCCGCTGCCACGCGAGGAGCGGATCCTTCGGATCACGCCAGCGACCGTGCTCGACCAGCCGGGCAAGGTGTTCACGGCGACGCGCCGCCTGCTCGGCAACGGCTCCTTCTGGAAGCTGGCGGGATGGGTGATCGGCAACGGCGCGGTGGAGCTCCTCCGCCTGCCGTTCCGGCTCATCCCCACCAGCATGTCGCCGCGTTACCAGCTGCTCCCGAAGGAGCTCGCGGGCTACGCGCGCTTCGCCGAGCGCCGCCTCCGCTGGCTCCGCTGGGCGTATCTAGGCATCAACCTCCACTTCCAGCTGGAGTTGACGCGCGCGCAGATCCCCCTGCAGCGACTCGGCAAGGTCATCGAGCTGCTGGTCTCGATGCTCGCGACCGCGCACCACGCCGCGAGCACCCGGGATCCGAGCCAGATCCGCCTGGCCGCGCTGCAGTGCGAACAGCTGATGACGCGCGTGAAGGGTATGCGGCTCTTGACCGGCCTTTGGCAGATGGACCGCCTACGCAGACACGTCGCCAACGTCGGGGAAGACATCGAGAAGGGGCAGAGCGCGCTGCTCGATGGGGTCAAACCCCAGGCGTTCGCGCACCCGTTCGCGCCGCAGGAAAAGCCCCGCAAGCGCTGAGCCGCCTGGATCAGCGCCGGCGGTCCTTCCAGCGGCCATGCGCGGCCAGCGCGCGCTTAAACAGCCGTCGGCCGAGCGCCCCTAAACGGGGGAACTTGTCCGCGACACGACCGATTGCCTCGGCGAGGTCGTAGCGCGTCTGCCCTGGCCGCAGCCGCCGCGCGATCTTGACCGGCTCCTCCCACGTGTCTGCGCGCCCGCTCAGCGCCGACAAAATCGCGCCGACACCCCACCCTTGAAGCAGAGTGATCAGCACCTCGCGCTCTCGCTCTGTCGTGTCCGGCAGGTGCTTTTGGATCAACATCCCGACCATCGGAAGGTGACGGTCCCAGGCATACTCCGACATCATTGACCCTTCCCGCTGTCGGTAGCGATAGAGCACCCGCGGGACGGTCTCAATGGGCAGCCCGAGCGACGCGATATCCATCCACAGCGCCCAGTCTGAGTAAGTGTCTACGTCGACGTCATAGCGGAGCCCGTGCTCGCAGAAGACCTCTCGCCGAAACGCCGCGCCCGCGTCGCCGACCGAGTTCCGGAACACGTTCAGCGCCCGGTCAAACGGGAGCCCCTGCACGATCGTTTGGTCTTCCCCGGAGCTGTCGTCGAAGATTTGGAACCGAGGCACCACCGCCGCGGCTTCGGTCGATCGCGAGAAGACATCGACCACGGTGGCCGCGTAGTCCGGCAGCAGGATGTTGTCGGCGTCGCAGAAGAGAAAATACTCGCCCTCAGCTCGCTCGATCGCGTAGTTGCGCGCCGTCGCGAGCCCGCCGTTCGCCTTGCGCAAGATCTTGACCCGAGGATCACGCGCGCCTAGCGTGGCGTGGATCTCTGAGGCGTCGCCGCGCGGCGAGCCGTCTTCGACGACGAGGATCTCGAGGTTGCCGTAGCTCTGCGCGATCGCGGAGTCGACCGCCGCGCCCACCAAGTCGAGGCCCTCCTTATAGAAGGGCACGATAAT
>JAYYEE010000364.1:0-17350 GCA_036160175.1 Planctomycetota bacterium | reverse complement strand
GCCAGCGAGGCCTCGCTGAGCGCCGCGGCGCCGCGGCAGGAACGTCGAGTTTACCTTGGCGACGCGCGACGTGTCGCCGATTACTATGTCCATCACCAGCGCGCCGCGAAGCGGCCACAGCAACGGAAGTCTCGCCCCACGCGCGTCGTCGACGTCTATCCGCCGATCGGCGCGACGATGGTCCAAAGGCCCGGCGTCACACAAAGGAAGCCGTTGATCGAGAGCGGATCGAACACGACCCACTGCGTGTAGACCGAGGCCCCGACATAGCCGGCGACACCCGGCGTCAAGATCGGCACCGTGGCCTGGCCCCCGCCAGCGCCGCCGCCGATGGTCGTCGTCCCGATCACGCTGATCGGGTTGGTCAGCAGACTGCACACGCTCGCAGGCTGGCCGAAGAGCGTCGTCAGGTTGACCGGGTAGGGGCTCTGCGTCGTGTCTCCGAGGACCCAGAACGCCGTGCGCTGCGAGGGCGCGTTGGTCAGTCGGTTGACCCAGCTGATCCCCGGCGACGCGATCTGATCCGCCGAGTTCTGCGGGATGATGTTTCCCTGGCAAGGACAGCCAGCGCCGAACTCGAGCATCACGCCTGGCCGCGCCGTGAACCTCGTGATCAAGCCCCAGCCCTGCTGCACCTGCCCCGTCGTCGCGCCGGCGTTACCGAAGGCGTACACCCGCGACGTCTGCCCGATCAGCTGCGTCGTCCCCGCGTGGTTGAACGCGAACGGCTGGTTGCCTTGGCTGTTCCCGGTGACCCGGACCTCCAGCAGGATCGGCCGGGTCCGGTCCCACGTGAACGGCGCGTTGAACGGGATCGTGCACGCGACCGAGCCCTGAGGCCCGACGGTCTGCTGCAAGGGGAACGGACCGAACACCTGCTGCGGCGTGTCGTCGAAGTTGCTGCCGAAGAACCCGAAGACCCCCGAGAACTTGCCGTGACCGATGAAGACCTCGCAGTTGACGGTGACCGGCTGCGGCGCCTGCGTGTTATTTGAACCACAGAGGAACTCAACCTGCGTGATCCGCATCGGCTCCAAGATGCTCCCAGTTAGCACCGGGTTCGGGTTGTACCACTGCTGGTAGCGCCCGACGCCCCCGCCAAACGGACGGTCCAAGTTGGTCGTCGACGCGATGTTCGGGGCGTCGACGACGATGTTCTGGGCGGTCGCGGCGACGGCCAGGAGGCAGGACAGCAGTAGGGAACGCTTCATAGGATGAGCGGGACGTCCAGGTCGCCCCTCGGTCATTGTACCGCGGGGCGCGCGGCGCGCGGCCGAGCCCCTCGCCGGCTCAGGCCAGCGAGGCGCGACGCAGCATCCTAGCCGCGCCACCCAAAGCGGCAACTCCCCCTGGCAAGGCGGAGAACGCGAACACTCTCGCGCTCGAGTAGAGTGCGTCGTTGCGAGACGAACCTCGCGACCCCCGCTCTCTACCGATCCTACCCATGAACCAACGCACCGTAATCCTGGCCGCGCTCCTCGCAGCATGCGCCGCGCCGCGGCCGCAGGTGGCGCAGCCCGAGCTCGTCGGGGAGTGGGTCGTCGCCAGGACGCGCCGTTAGAACCGCAGCGTGTGCGCGACCTTGAGGTTCAGCGCCTGCTCGGTCGGGATGATCGACTCGTCCTCCGTCCGCTGCCAAGTGGTGCCCAACACGAAGAAGAACTCGCGACCCGGGTCATAGATCCACCGGAGCCGGCTCTGCCAGCCGATCGCGTTCGATTCGTTGTCGTACTGAACGAGGTTGCGGACGCTCAACTCCGGTGAGAAGAACAGGTCGATCGTGCTCGACGCGATGTGCGTCGTGAAGCGGCCGTCTTGGCCGAGGTCGACGTCGGTGGTCCGGTACTCTGCGCCCAGCTGCAGCAGCGCGGTCGCGCGCCAGTCCACCTCCACGACGCCCGTCGTGCTCTCCCCGCCGAAGAAGTCCCCTCGTGAGATGCGCGCCTCTCCGCTGACGGGCCGCCCTTCGCTGGCGCTGAAGCGCAAGGTCGTGCGCGTCGTCCAATAATCTCCCTCGCGTACGGTCGCGCGCGGCTGCTCGCCGTCGCGCTCAAAGAGCGTGAAGTCCTGGAACACGCGGTCGAACCGACGGTCGATCGAGAACGTGATCCGATCGTCGTTCTGAAACTGCACGCCGAGTTCGTCGAGGCGATAGCGCACCTCCTGAGGCTCTCCCTGCCAGCGCTCTGCGCGCCGCACGCTGCCCTCGAAGAGGTAGCGGCGCACGGCGCTGCCCGGCGCGACGCGCGGGCGGTAGCCGACCTCGATCTCTGACTGCCGGATTCCCCGACGCGAGACAAACCCCAACGCTGGGTCGAAGTCGTCGGAGACCCAGCGCGTCCCCGTCTGCACGCTCCACTCTTGCCCAGTCGCCTGTAGGTCGATCCCGAACGCGTCCCCGTCGTTGCCGGGGCCGTCGCCCGTAGACCCGACCGCGTCGAGATTGATCCGCAGATCCATATCGCCGAGGAACTGCGGGACGCGGTGGTAGAAGTCGACGCCGTAGACCGAGTTCGACCCGCCGCTCTGAGGGTCTCCGTTCGTCCCCAGCAAGCCCACCGTCGTCTGCTCCCCGAGCGCGTACTTCACGCGGGAGACCGCGAGGTTCTCCTGGTCCGTCGTCGCGGTGCCGTCCACCTGGACATCGAGTAGACCAATCTCGAACGGCCCCGCCTCTCCTTGCAGCTTCATCCCCCACAAGATCGGGACCGGCGCGCCGTCGATGAGCCCGATGCGGCGCGTGAAGTAAGGCAGGAACCGGGTGCCTCCCGCGAACTGCGAGCCGAACGTGTAGTAGCTCTCGCCGTCGAGGAAGAAGTCGCGCTTCTCTGGGAAGAACAGCGGGAAGCGGTTGAGGTTGATCTGGCGCCCGTCGTTCTCCGTCTGGGCAAAGTCGGTCAACACCGTCGTCGCGAACGTCAGCGACGGCAGCACGCGGTAGTACATCTCGCCCCCGACGTTCGGGTCGAAGTCCCAGTCGCCGTCACCCGACGTCCGGTCGCGCGTCATCCCGCCCGCCAAGTAAGGGACGACCTCAAGGCCGATCCCCCCGTTGACTTCGCCGAAGCCGCGCGCCGTCCCCAGCTCGCTGACGCGAAAGAACGACACCGCCTGGCTCGGGTTGTCCCACTGATACTCCTCGTTGCGATCCCGCATGATGCGGCGCAGGTTGAACCCCCAAGCGGTCGCGCCCTCTTTTCGCGGGATGCTGCGAAAAGGGATCGCCAGCTCAGCGACCCAGCCGTCGTCCGTAACGCGCGCTTGCGCGCGCCAGAGGGCGTCCCATGGCTTGTTGAAGCGCGACCCGTTCGCCGAGACGATCGCGTCGCCCAACGACCCGCCCGCGCCGATCTGGAAGAAGTACGCCGTGCGGCGATTCTCGAACGGATCGAGCAAGATCTCGATGCGGTCGTCGGGGTCGAGCCGGGCGTCGCGGACGCGCTGGGACGCGCGCACCGTCGCAGGGTCCTGCTCGCACCACACGCCGATGTAGAGGTTGTCGCGGTCGTGCAGCAGCCGCACGACGGTCTGCTCTTTGGGCGCACGACCCAACCACGGCTCGACCATCACGAGCTCCCCGATCGTCGGCGCCTGCGCCCAACAGGGGTCGTCCAGGCGCGCGTCGATGCGCGGCGCCTGCGCCACGGCGACGCGGCCGACCTGGCACGTGCGCCGCGCCCGCTCCGCTTGAGCGGAGAGCGCGCAGGTCGTCGCCGCGAGCAGCGACAGGCACGTGAGTCGGGACAACAACAACATCTGGGCGGACACGTTACGAAGGCCACACCAGAACAGATGCGCCTTTTTGAGCGCCTCGTTCGAGGGGGCGGACGTCGCTTCGCCGCGGTGGATTTCGGGGCCCACGATTTTGTGTCGCTATCCCGTCGCCGCGTGTCTGGATCGGCGGCCGCGAGCCGCGATAGTCGTCCCATGCTTGTCTTCAAGATCCTGCGCGCGGAAGAGTGGGACGCGCTCCAAAGCGCGGGCCGCACCGCCGGCGCGCCGATCGACCTCGCCGACGGCTACATCCACCTCTCTAGCGCCGAGCAGGTCGTCGAGACCGCTGCGAAGCACTTCGCGGGAGTCGAAGGGCTCTGGCTGCTCGCGCTCGACGCTGCGTCGCTCGAAGGCCAACTGCGCTGGGAGCCGTCCCGCGGCGGGGCGCTCTTCCCGCACCTCTACCGAGCGCTGCTGCTCGAAGACGTTCTCTGGCGAGAGCCGCTGCCGCTCGCAGACGGTCAGCACGCTTTCCCGCCGCTGACCGATCGCCGCTGATCAGCGTCTAGCTCAGCGACCTTTGGGGCCGCGGACCTTCAGGCCGCTCGGGCGACCGCCGCCGACGAGCCCGGCAGGCCGCGCGTTGCCGCTCAGTCCGCCGCCCAAGTGTCCAGTCGAAGCGCCCGCGCCGACGGCGCGCCGCGCCTCTGGCGGGCCGTCGTGCGCCGCAGGCTTGGGTCGCTGCGGCGCGGCCTCCAAGCGTCGCCGGACATCGTCCGGACGGTTGGCCTTGGCGACCGCGTCGTCGGCGCCGATGTGGCCGTCGACGGAGGCTTGGACCAGCTCATCCTCGAGCGTCGTCATCCCGAACTGCTTGCCTGTCTGCATCAGGTTGAGGAGCTGCGCGGACTTGCCCTCGCGGATCAGCGAGCGGACGGCGTCCGTTCCGACGAGGATCTCGCGCGCCGCGACGCGGCCGCCGCCCACCTTGGGGACGAGCGTCTGCGAGATCACGCCTTGGAGCGTGGAGGCCATCTGCACCCGCACCTGTTGCTGGGCGTCCGTAGGGAACACGTCGATGATGCGGTCTACGGTGGAGATCGCGCTTGTAGTGTGCAGGGTGCCGAAGACGAGGTGCCCGGTCTCAGCAGCCGAAATCGCCATAGAGATCGTCTCGAGGTCGCGCATCTCGCCGATGAGGATCACGTCGGGGTCCTGACGAAGCGCGCGGCGTAGGCCTTCGCGGAAGGTCGAGCAGTCCTGGCCGATCTGGCGCTGCGTGACGAAGCACTTCTTGTCCTGGTGCACGAACTCAAGCGGATCCTCCATCGTGAGGATGTGGCCGGACTCGGTCTGGTTGATGTAGTCGATCATCGCCGCGAGCGTGGTCGACTTGCCCGACCCGGTCGGGCCAGTCACCAGCACGAGGCCGCGCGGCTTGGACGCGAGGTCGAGCGTGATCTGCGGCAGCTGCAGCTGCTTGTGATCCGGGATCTGGTCAGGGATCTGACGGATGACGACGCCGACCGAGTTGCGCTGGTGGAGCGCGTTGACGCGGAAGCGCGCGCAGTCAGGTACGGCGTAGGAGAAGTCGATGTCCTTATCCTCTAGGAACCGCTCCCACTGCTCCTCGGACATCAACTGACGGGCCAGATCGGCCGTCGCTGCTGGCGCCATGGGCCCAAAGGCCTCTTGCGGCACCATCTCGCCGTCCACGCGGAACCCAGGCGCGTTCCCGGCCTTCAGGTGCATGTCTGAGGCCCCGCTCTGCACCATGGCCCGCAGCAACTCGTCGATCTTCAGCGACATCTCAGCCCTCCTTCGCGCCGGGACCAATCTCCCGACCTACAGCGAAGATCGGTCAGATCCGCGCAGGCCTTTACCCGAGCTGCCAGCGGAGCGCGCCGGGCTGCTCTTGGTCAGGCGCGACGAGGGGCGCCGCGTCGAACGGATCCCGCTCGACTGCTCGGACAAATAGACCGAGCGGCTACGGCGCTGGGTCTGACCCGATAAGAAAGAAGCCCTCCAGAGCGTGGCTCTAGAGGGCTTCGTTGGCGAGGACGACGGGGATCGAACCCGCAACCACCGGATAGACAGTCCGGGACTCTACCAATTGAGCTACGTCCCCATGTTGGGGCCGGGGAAACTAACGGCCGCTGGACCGTTTGCAAACCCTTCTGTGCGGCAAATCCCGCTGCGAGAGGTGGCTCGCACGATGCGATGGGGCTAAAAAAATCGGCCGGCGGGCTCACACCCCGCCGGCCGAAGCCACTCTTCGCTCTCTCAGTCGAAGCGGTTGCTCTGCGCAGGCGTCCAAGGACGCTCACGTCGGAGCAGCCGACTCGCGGCAAGGTGTTCGTAGGACGTGCGCCTTTGGACGCAATCCAAGCGCAGATGTTGTTCCCTGGCGAAGAAGACCGGCCCACCGCAACGCTGGCGCTGGCCTACGCCGGCGCCGACGGGGGCCCGGACCCGCACCTCTCGGTCGACGGCATGACCCCGTCGGGGCCCAACTTGTCCCACTGGCCCGGCAACCGGACCCCCGCCGCCTGGAAGGCCGACCTCAGCGCCGGGATCGCCCTCCGCTTCGCGCGCGCGTCGGCCGAGGAGCAGCGCGCGTTCCTCGGAGACGCGCAGCACGTCGTCAACGACCACTACGACACCGACGGCTTCGGGGCGCTGCTCGCAGTGCTGCGCCCAGACGTCGCCTTCCGTTGTGAGGACACGCTCCTGGCGGCCGCCAGGGTCGGCGACTTCGGGGTGTGGCACACCTGGCGCGGCTTCGCGATCGACCGCATCGTCAAGAACCTCGCCGACCGCGACTCGCCGGTCGCGGGCGCGTTCCACGGCGCCAACGACGAAGACTCGCTCGCCTTCCGACGCTACCAGTGGCTGCTTGAGAACGCCGAGTCGGTGCTCGAGAACACCGGCGGCTACCGCGCCCTCTACGAAGCTGAGATGGCGCTAGTGCAGGAGGAGATCGACCGCGGGTTGCGCGGCGGGCTGCGCCGCGACGTCGATCGCCAGCTCGGACTCAGCGTGCTGACGAGCGTCGGTCCCCAGCACCGCATGACGTTGAACACGCTCGCAGGCGCGTGGCGAGTCCTGCACGTGCTCGAGGGGAGCGACGGCGTCCGCTACCGCTATCACGACCGCACCGAGAGCTGGTTCGAGCTCGTCACGTTCCAGCCGCCGAAGCGGCGCGACCTGCGGCCGCTGCGAGACGCGCTGCGCGCGCTCGAGCCAGAACACGACGGCGCGAGTTGGCACGCGGACCCGCCCGAGGCCCCCATCCCCGAGCTCTACTTCGGCCCGTGGTCCGAACAAGAGTACGGCGAGATCACTCGGGAGCTGCGCCCTAGTCGGCTGCGGCCTGACGCGGTCCGCGCCGCCCTGACAGAGTTCTTCCAACAACCGACGGGCTGACGCCGCCGAGCGCCGTTGAAGCCGGGCGGCGCTCTGCCATGATCATCGGCGATGGTGGCGCCCCGACTCTTGCTCCTGCTCGCGCTCGGCTCGTTCGGCAGCTGCGGACGAGGCCCTGCCACAGCCGCATCGGACGGGGCGCTGCGCGTCGTCGCGACCTGCTCCCACGACGCGTTGACGGCGAGCCTCCGGGCAAACACCGCTGCCACGTTGGTCCTCTCGCTCGGCGGCGACCAAGCAGCCACGCTCGCGGCCGCCGCAGCAGCAGGGCGGTCACAGCAGCCGTTCCTCGTCACGGTCGGCGGGCGGCCTCGCTCCGGCACGCTCCCCGACGCTTGGGTAGAAGCGCCCAGCGGCGCAGAAGTCGCGGTCGACCTCGCGCTCCTCGCGTGCGCGGGCGCGCCACCGACGCCGACCACCTACTCGATCGGCGCGCGGACCTGGGACGCGGCCAACCGCGCGGCCGGCGGCGCGCCGACGCTCGCGCCCGCCGACGTGATCATCGCGATGCTTCGCCAGCAGCGCGCCGACGTGCTCACCGCGCGCCCGCCGCAGGGCGGCCGCCACCGCATCGCGTTCGTCGCGGCCGCAGACGAGCACGCAGCCCAGCGAACCGAAGTCCGCGACGCTGCCGCGAAATACGAACACGTAGAGCTGGTAGAAGCCGGCAGCGCGGCCGACGCCGTCGCCGCCGGCGCCCAGTCGCTGATCCTCGCCACCGGCGAGCCACGCGTGACCCGCGAGGCGCTCGCGACCGCTGCGTCCGTCGTCGTACTCGACCCCATGCTCCAAGGCGCGCCCGGCGCGTGCCGGATCGGCTGCGCGCCCGAGACCGCCGCGCGCGCCGCCGCCGCGCGGATCCGCGCGCTGCTGCCAGAGGGCGGTGACCTCGTCGTCTGCGGGCCCGACGGCGACGACGCGTGGGCCCAGGCCACGCGCGACGCGATCGTCGCCGCGCTGGGCATCGCCTCTGCGTCGGTTCGTTGAGCGACGGCGGCGACACGCGCGCCCAGCCCAGAGGCGGGCTGGGCTTCATGGTCCAATCGGCGTTCTGGTTCGCGGTGATGGCGCTGCTCGTCAAGCTGGCGAGCGCGCGAGGGCTACCCACGATGCAGATCGTCCTAGCCCGGGCCGCGGTCACGCTCGCGCTCAGCGTGATCGGCCTGTCACGCGCGCGACAGAAGCCGTGGGGCACAAACAACCGGCTGCTGGTGATGCGCGGGGTGTTCGGATCTGGCGGGTTCATCTGCTTCTACGCTGCGGTCACCCACCTGCCGCTCGCCGAGGCCACCGTCATCCACCACATCAGCCCGGTCCTGACCGCGGTCGTGGCTGCGGTCTGGCTCGGAGAGCGGCTCGAGCGGCGCGTCCTCGCGGGCATGGCCGTGGCGTTTTGTGGCGTCGTGATGATCGCGCGGCCTGCGTCCCTGTTCGGCGGCGCGCCTGCGACCGCAGAGGTGCCGTGGCTGTTCGTGCTCGTCGGCGTGCTCGGCGCGCTGTTCGCGTCGTTCGCCTACGTCGCGGTGCGCAAGCTAGGGGCGACGGAGCCGCCCATCTTGGTCGTGTTCTACTTCCCGGCGATCTCCGTCCCGGTCAGCCTGCCGTTCGCCGTCGCCGAGTGGGTCTGGCCAGACCTCTACGGCTGGCTGTTGCTGCTGGGTGTCGGAGTTGTGACGCAGCTCGCTCAGCTCGCGCTGACCAAGGGGTTGGCGCGAGAACGGGCCGGCAAGGCCACCGCCGTCGGCTACCTGCAGATCGCGTTCGCGGTCGTCTTCGGCGCCACGCTGTTCGGACAGCTCCCTGGACCCTGGACTTGGGCCGGCATGGCGTTGGTCGTAAGCAGCGTCCTGTGCGTTCAACGGCGCTGACCGGCGCGCCAGGAAGTCGCGCAGCGAGCCCGCTTAGCGTAGCGTTCGAACCACGATTCCATGGCTGACCGTTCGACGCTGCAGTATTGGGGAGGACGGTTCGCGCTAGGGATCGGCGTCCTCCTCGCTGCTGGGCTGGGCGTCGTTCCGCGCGTCTTACACCTCCGCGACCCGCTCGGATTAGCGACCATCAGCCTCGGGTTCTTCGGCTTCTACACCGCGCTCACAGCGGTGGGCCCGATGACCAGGATCCTGGGGTACCGCGGCCGCACTAAGAAGGAGTGGGGCGAGGCCGCCCGGCAAACATGGGACCGCGCCTCGCTGCCCAGGCGCATCTACTACCTGCTGTTTGCCGTCGCGCAGGCCGACGGCCCGATCACGCAGAGCGAGCGCGACCTCGTTCGGACGTTCCTGCTGCCGCGCTTCCCGGTCAGCGATCACGAGATCCGGGCGTGGGAGCGGCAGCCGCTGCAGGTGAACGACCGGGTCGGGTTAGCGGCGCGGATCGCGGTGAGCCTCGATGCGGCAGAGCTCGACACGCTGTTCTGCTGGTGCGCAATGGTGACGTTCGCCGACGGGCGGTTCCGCCCTGACGAGCACGAAGCGCTGCACGAGATCGCGCGCGGCCTCGACATCCCGCAGCCACGGGCGCGCATGTTGTTCCACCTCGCCCGCGCCCAGTTCCTCGCCGGGGCGCGCGGCGGCGGGCCAGCCAAAGATCCGCGCCCTGCCAACCCTCGCGTCGACGCGCTCGCGGCCTTGGGGCTGCCCGCGCACGCGACCGAAGCCCAGATTCGCCGTCGCCACCGCGAGCTCGTGCGCAAGTTTCACCCCGACGCGCAGCCCAACCTCGGCGAGGCCGCGCAGAAGGAGGCGACCGAGCGCTTCCGCGCGATCCAGCGCGCCTACGAAGTTCTGACCAAGAAAGCCTGACGTCGCTACGCTGCGGGCATGGTCACAATCCAAGCCACCTACGAAGGCGACCTGTGCTGCACGTCCGTGCACGGTCCGTCCGAGCACGCCATCCAGACCGACGCGCCCAAAGACAACATGGGGCTCGGACGCTACTTCTCGCCCACCGACTTGGTCGCGACGGCGCTGGCGACCTGCATCCTGACCACGCTCGGCATCGTCGCGAAGCGCCGCGAGATCAACCTCGTCGGCGCGCGCGCGACGGTAGAGAAGCACATGAACGCGGACCCGCGCCGCATCGGCCGCCTGCCGGTGGAGGTCACGGTCGAAGGCGACTACAGCGACGAAGAGAAGCTCGTGCTCGAGCGCGCCGCGAACACCTGCCCCGTACACAAGAGCCTGCACCCTGAGGTCGACGCTCCCATCACCTTTTGCTGGGTGAGCTGAGCCGGCCAATCTCGCTCATTCAGCGCTTGAGCCGGATCCGGATGGCGCCGCGCGCGGCGCTCGGGTCGACGAGCCGCCCGCGCTGCGTGACCTCGACGACGCCGGCGGCCGCGAGCCGCCGCGCCGCCATCCGCGCGCGCTCCATCCAGGGGCGCCAATCCGCGCGCACGGCGCGCGCCGCCTCTGACGGGCAGATCGTCGCGCCCTGGGTGCGCGCCTTTAGCAGCTCGACGATGCTCCGCTCGAGCGCGTCGTCCACGTCGCCGCGCCGCGCGCGGCTGCACCGCTGGCTGCAGTAGCGGACCTCGTCCCAACAGTCTCGCCACTTCTTGCGCCATTCGAACACGCGGCCGCATCGCGCGCAGGTCTTGGTGCGAAGGGACATGAGACGCCGTTCGACGCGCAGCCTCCGTGAGATGCGCGCCCCCAGGCACGATCGCGTCGCCAACTTTCGCCCTCCGCTATCATCCCACCGGCATGCTCTGAGCGCTGAACTCACCTCGCAGGATCGCGGTCGCGGTCCTCATCACCGCCTTAGGGTGGGCCGCCCAAGACCTGGTCGGCGCACCCTACGGCCTCCTCGCAGGCGCCCTTGGAGGCGTCCTGCTCGCGCGCTTCGTCCCCAACCGCCGCCCCTGACCGACCGAGGCTAGAGGACTGCGCGTCAGGAGCCGCTGGCCTCTCGGCGGCGGGTCTGCTCGGCGATCGCGGTCAAGACCTCTGCGTCGTCGTTGTGAGAATGCGTGAAGCCGAGCGCTCGCTCCGCCGCGACCGTCTCTTCCGAGCGGAACGCCAGCACGTAGCCGCGGCGCCAGCGGTCGCTCCCGTTCCCCTGCGAGCCGTGCACTGTGCGCTCATGGTGAACCGTCACTGACCCGCGCTTCATCACCGCGCTGCGGATGCGGTCTCGCTCGACGTCAACCTCCGCCACCAAGCTGTGGCTGCGGTCACGGTCTCCATGGAGCGGCAGGTGTTGGCGCAGCTCTGGCTCGAGGTGTGAGCCATCGACGAAGCGCACGCACCCGTTGTCGTCGTCCACGTCGTCGAGCGCGAGCCAAAAGGTCGCGGTGCGCGTGTCCGCGGTGATCGGCCAGTATCCAAGGTCTTGGTGCCAGTGGAACACCGCGCCGGAGCGGCGCGGCGGCTTGGCGACGAGCTGGTCGTAGTCGAGCGCGAACCCGTCCCCGAGGAGCTCTTTGACCACCGCGGCCGCGCGCTGCTCGTAAATGTTCCCCCGCAACGCGGGCAGGTAGGTGCGCGGCAACATGACGTTGAGCAGCTCAAAGTCCTCGATCGGGCGCTCATAACCGCTCGTCATGTCGCAGAAGTCTCGCCCGCGCACCGGGACCTCGCGCCGCAGCAGCCGCATGTAGTCGTGTTCGAGCTCTCGCAACGCTGCCTCGCCGATGAAGTCCGGCAGAACGACCCAGCCGTCGCGGCGGAATGCGTCGACGTGCGCCTGCGTCAGCGGGTAGCGCTCGGGTCCCGTGGCCATGCGCGCATCACAGGGCATCGGGCGCGCAGGCACAACGACTGAGCCGCACGTGGTGACGGGTCGGCGGCCCCGGCCGACTACGAGGTCGGCGCGCCGGCGTAGCCGCGCCGCGGCAGCAGCCGCTCTTGCTTCATCACGACGCTGTGCGGCATCACGTGCGCGTCCTCGCCGACGTCCGCGCCATACAACACGACTGCGCCGCGGCCGACGGTGCTGCGGGCGCCGAGGCGGACGTGGTCGATCTTCAGCACGCGGTCCTCGAAGCTGTGCGCTTGGAACAACGCGTGGACCGTCGCGCCGTCTTCGATCGTGATCATGTCAGGGTCGACCACCTGCGCGAACCCGTCGCCGAGTACGCACCGCCGGCCGATCCGCATGCCCATAGCGCGGAGGTACCACGGCAGCAGCAGCGTGCCTTCGAAGGCCGTCAGCACGCCGCCGTAGAACTGCCACATCACATAAGGGAAATCCCATCGGCTCGCCCAACACGACCAGAGCCCGTGCTGACCGGGTCGGACCTTGCCTAAGAGCGCCCACTTAGAGATGAGGACCACGAGCGGCAGCGACGCCGCGACAAGCGCGGTCGCGATGACGGACCCGGCGAAACCGCGCGCGGCGAAGGCGTCGAACCACCACAACCCCATCGCCGTAGGCGCCATCGGCAGCAGGAACCGCGACGACTCCCAGAAGATCCGATTGGCGAACCGGAGCGCGCCGGGTCGATACGTCAGCCGCTCGTCGACAGAGACGATCTCGCGCTGAGGCAGCCGGAAGGCCGGCAGCCCGAACCACGACGACCCAGCCTCCATCACGCGGTCGTCAGAGACCGTGCAGACGCCGAGGAGGAGATCATCAGGGAGCTGCTGACCCTGCTCGATCACGACGTGGTTCCCGAGGAAGGTGCCGTCACCGAGCGACGTGTCTCCGACCGTCACCCAGCCGCGGTGGATGCGCGGCACGCCCAAGTACACGCCGTCCGCCAAGAAGGACCGCCCGCCGAACGACATCCGCTCTGGCAACACATCGTGAATCGAACTGACCTCAACGTCGGCGGCGACGCGCGCGCCTGCCAATCGCAGCCACCTCGGCCAGAACCACGTGCCTGAGAGCCACAGGCCCGCGCCCTCTAACCACCGCATGCGCACGCTCGCCCACCAGTAACGGAGGGTCCATCGGCCGAACGTGCCGGGCCGGATCTTCGGCAGCAAGCGCAACATCAGCGCCGTCTGCAGCAGCGCCGCGAGCACACCGAAGACGGAGAGGGCGACCAGCGCGACAAACACCCACCCTACGGAGGACGGTCCGTCGACGAGCAACCAAGTCCGCACCATGTCGCTGTCGATGTTGCTCGCCCGCGCGAGCCACCAGAGCGCGAGCCCCCAGGGCATCCAGAGGAGCGGGCCGACCGACAAGCGATACGCGATCACGAGCCATGGGTAGTACCACGCCGGGCCCGGGGCCGCAGCTGCCGGGGCTGCAGGCGTGACGCCGCTCACCTCGGTCGCGGGCACGCCGGCGACGACCACGTCGCACGCGATCCGCGCGCCCTCGGGGACGAAGCTCAGCGGACGCACGACCGCGCCAGCCCCCACCACCGTGTCTGGCCCGACGCTGGCGCGCGCCTCCAAGGTCGCGCCAGAGCCGATTCGGACCGAGCCCACCACGAACTCGCCGTCGTCGAGCTCGCACATCCCGAGCTCGACGTCCCGACCGAGCGTCACGTCGTCGCCGAGCTCGAGGAGGTCCCACCCGCCGACGTGCATCGCGACGCCGCGGTGGATGTGCACGCGCTTGCCGACCTTCGCGCCCAACAAGCGGAGCAAGACCGACTGGAGCTCTGTACCTTGGATCAAGTCCCAAGGGAGCAAGCGCGCTGACCGAATCGCCAGCCAATGTCGGAGCCGCACGCGACCCCAGGCCGGCGTCCGCCCAGGCTCATAGCGGCCGACGAGCAGGCGCTTGAAGCTGACCACGAACCCCGTAACAGCAAGCGTCAGGACCACGTAGAGCAGCGTCAGCAGCCAGGGGAACAGCAGCAGCAGCTCCGCCAACGAGAAGGTCAGCGCATAGTAGAGCAGGTATTCGACCACCACCCAGAGCAGGACTGCGCCGATCGAGAAGCTCGCCGCCAGGTAGCCGAGTTGGACGCTAGTGAACCAGAACAAGTTGCCCTTCGCCGAGCCGTGCTCAGCGGGGTCGACCTCACGCTGCGCGACGACCTGGGCTCGCGCCCCGACCGTCGCGAGCAACCTGCTAACGGTCGGGGCCGCGTAGACGTCGCGGACCGCGACGTCTTGGAGCGTCGCGTGCGCACGCAGCTTGGAGACCAGCATCGCAGCCCGGAGTGAGTTGCCGCCGGCGGCGAAGAAGTCATCTTCGTCTCCAAGTTGCTGGTCATAGAGCCCCAAGACCTCACCAAAGGCCCGGCGGATCAGCCCACGCTTGCTGCCGTCGTCCGTGTATGAGCCGCCTACGTCGGCCAGCTCAACGGCGGGGAGCTGCTTGCGCGCCACCTTGCCGCCGACTGTGCGCGGCAGTTCGTCGATCCAGGCGAAGCGCGCCGGGACCATGTAGTCGGGCAAGGCGCGCGCGACCGCTGCGCGCAGGGACGCGACGTCTGGAGGCGCGGCCGCCGCTGTCGGCGTGACGTGCGCGACGAGCATCCGACCAGGCTCTTCTCCTTGCGCCGTGACCGCGACTTCACGGACGCCCTCGCAGCGCGCGAGCACCGCTTCGATCGCCTCCAGCTCGATCCTGTACCCGCGCACCTTGACCTGCGCGTCGATGCGCCCGTGGTAGTGCAGCAGGCCGCGCTCGTCGCTCGAGACGAGGTCTCCGGTGCGGTAGACGCGCCCCTTCCCTGGCAAGGTCGGGAACTTCTCAGCTGTGAGGTCGGGGTTGCCGAGGTAGCCCCGCGCGAGCCCAGGCCCTGCGATGCAGAGCTCACCAGGCTCACCGGGCGCCACTGGCTCCAGGCGCTCGTCGAGCACGTAGGCGACATGTGGCGGCACCGGCGTGCCGATCGTGACCGGCTCGCCAGGATAGACCTGTCCGCGAACCACCGTAACCGTGCACTCGGTCGGCCCGTAGCCGTTCTCCAACCGCAGCGCCCCGCCCCAGAGCTCGGCGAGGTCCTCCGAGAGCGCTTCACCGCCGACGTAGCACATGCGCAGGTCTGGCAGCTCTTCGGCAGGCGCCGTGCACCCCATCGTGCGGAGCAAGGTCGGGGGCGGGCAGAGGATCGTGACGCGCTCTCGTCGCAGCCAGCCGATGAGATCTGGGCCGGACCGCACGGTCACGTCGTCCATGACGACGAGCGTCGCGCCCGCTGCGAGCGCCAGCCAGACCTCCTCAACCGAGGAGTCATACGCGGGCGAACTGTTCTGCGAGATGCGGTCGTCGACGCTGACGGAGAACCGCTCAACGCCAGCGGTCACCAAGTTGACGACGCCCCGGTGCTCAACCAGCACCGCCTTCGGCTTGCCCGTCGTCCCAGACGTGTAGATGGCGTAGGCGAGGCTGCGCTCTCCACACCACTCCGGCGCTGGCGCCACGGGCCACGTGACCGACCGCTCGTACGCGCTCTCGCCTACGATCAGCTGCGACGCCGCGACCCCCTCGAAGCGCGCGCTGCCGCGAGCGTCGGTGACGACGCACGCCGCGCCGGCGTCGGCGACGACGTGCTGGATGTGGGCGTCCGGGAAGCTCTCGTCAAGGCAAACGTAACCCGCCCCCGCCCACATCACGCCGAGCTGCGCCGCGTAGAGCCAAGGCGTCTCACGCGGCAACAAGACGACGACGAGCGCCTCCGCGTGGACGTGCTCTGCCACCGCTCGGCGCACGTGATCGGCCATCGCCGCGAGCTCGTCGTACCGAACCTGCTGGCGCGCGGAGCGTCCGTCGCCAGGGGGGATGTCGACCGCGACGCGGTCGCCATGCCGCGCGACAGAGTCTAGGAAGAGGTCGGTGAGCCGCATCGTCAAGGCTGCGTCACGCGTGCGCCTCGACGAGCGCGCGCATGGTCTGCCCGATGCGCCGCGCCTCGTCGTCGGTGGTGCATGCCGGCGGTAGCGCATACAGGACGTCGCCTAACGGGCGCAGCAGAACGCCGTGCTCGATCGCCGCCCGCCGGAGCGTCGGCGCTCTGCTGGAGAGGTAACCCCCGTCGCCCTCAGGCACCACGAGATCCAGCGCCGCCATCCCGCCGAGGTGCCGGATGTCGCGGACGCGCGGGTCGGAAGCGAGCGGGAGCAGCTGCTCATGCACGAGCCCGCCGATGGCGTCGAGGCGTGCGGGCACCTCCCGCTCCAGCGTCATGCGCAGCGACGCGACGCCCACTGCGCACGCCACAGGGTTGGCTGTGAACGTGTGCCCGTGCGGAAAGAACCTCGACCGCTCGTCGTGCAAGAAGCACTCGAACAGCTCTTCGGTCGCGACCGTCGCAGCGAGCGGCAACATGCCGCCGCTCAACCCCTTGGCCAGGCAGAGCACGTCCGGCGTGATGCCGGCGCGGCCACACGCGAACAAAGCGCCGGTCCTTCCGAACCCCGTCATCACCTCATCCGCCAGCAGCGGGACCCCGTGCTCTGTGCAAAGCGCGCGCGCCTCGCGGACGAACTGCTCGGTCATGACCCGCATCCCCGCGGCGCCCTGCAGCATCGGCTCAAGTAAGAAGCCAGCGGCGCGACCGCCCAACTCATCGAGCGCGACCGCGAGGCTCTCCGCGTCGGCCTTGACCCGGCGGACCTCGAAGAGCAAGGGCGCGAACGCGGTGAAGAACGGGTCTGGGTCGCCAGCAGCCATCGCGCCGAACGTGTCCCCGTGATACGCCCCCTCGAGCGCGATGAAGACCCGTCGCCCTGGCTCGCGGCGGTGCACCCAGGACTGCAGGACCATCTTCATGCCGGCCTCGACCGCGGTCGATCCGTCATCTGAGTAGAAGACGCGCGAGAGCCCCGCCGGCACGACCTTCAAGAGGCCTTCCGCGAGCTCCACCGCAGGCTCATGGGTCGCGCCAGCGAACAAGACGTGGTCGAGACGTCGCGCCTGCGCGTGCATCGCCTCGACCAGCACCGGCTCCGAGTGCCCATGCAGCGTCGCCCACCATGACGAGATCGCGTCGAGCAGCTTGCGGCCGTCCGCGAGCTCGAGCCACGCGCCGCGCGCGCCCACGACCGGCAGCGGCGCCGCCTCGACGCCGTGCTGCGTATAGGGGTGCCAAGTG
This sequence comes from Planctomycetota bacterium, assembly GCA_036160175.1. Classification (GTDB taxonomy): domain Bacteria; phylum Planctomycetota; class UBA1135; order UBA1135; family UBA2386. Next base: position 264 of record JAYYEE010000364.1, on the reverse strand, counting down.
ACGCGCGTGTCCCGCTGGGGAAGATCAGACATGCAGGAGGTCGGTGAGGTCATGTCGGTCGAGCCAGGAGTCTAGAGCCGCCGGACCCAGCTCGTCGAATGTCGGGACCTCATAGCAGAGATCGACGCCAGCCAGCGAGCGCAGCGTCCGCGCGTTGCTCTCGTGCCGCGGGCCGACCAAGAAGAGCGCGCCCCGCCCCCCGCCCCCCGCGCGCCGCCCCAACACCCACACCCCGGGGTGGTTTTTCGGGCCCCACCCCGAGCC
>JAYYEE010000363.1:0-6603 GCA_036160175.1 Planctomycetota bacterium | reverse complement strand
CACCCACTGCCACATCGGCCTCGACGGCCAAGTCTCGCCCGACGAGGACCACGCGCGCGCCCAAGCAGCAGACGTCACTGCTCTGATGGTCGTCGGGATCGACGCCGCCACGAGCGCGGCAGCGAGGGACCTCGCGCGGCTCCCTGGCGTGCGCTGGAGCGCCGGGCTGCACCCCAACGACAGCGAAGCGTTCGACGAGCAGTGGGAGGAGATCCAGGCCTTGGCGCGAGCGCCAGGCTGCGCCGCGGTCGGCGAGACCGGCCTCGACTGCTTCCGCGACCGCACCCCGCTCGACCAGCAGGTCCGCTCGATGCGGGCGCACCTCGCGCTGGCGCGCGATCTGGACCGGCCGGTGATCTTCCACTGCCGCGACGCCTTCGAGCCTTTGTTCCGCGTGCTCGAGGACGAGGCGCCGGTGCGAGGCGTCATGCACTGCTTCTCTGGCGGCGTGGAGGAAGCGCGGCGCTCGCTAGAGCTCGGCCTCTACCTCTCGTTCGCAGGGCCGCTCACCTACAAGAAGAACGACGCGCTGCGCGAGGCCTGCGCCTTCGCGCCAGCCGACCGCGTGCTGGTCGAGACCGACGCGCCCTTCCTGCCGCCGCAGTCGCGCCGCGGCAAGCGGAACGAGCCCGCGCTGATCATCGAGACGCTGGAGAAGCTCGCCGAGGTGCGTGGGCTCTCGCTAGAGGACGCCGCGGCGCAGACGTTCGAGAACGCGATCCAGCTGTTCGGCTAGCCGCCCCCAAACGCGAAGCGCCCGCGCGCAGCGAGGCTGCGAGCGGGCGCTCCGTGTCGGTCGCGCGACGCGAGGCCGCGCGCTGAGGCGTCCTTACTGGACGACGACCCAGGTGTTACCGTCGTTGCCGAGACCCGGCGTCGTGGTGTTGGCCGGCGCGGTCGAGTCGCTCAACTCGTCGTTGCCGTCAGCGTCCGAGTCAAAGAAGGCGGCGTCGAACGTCGGGACCGTGCCCGTCGTGCCGTTGCCCGTGTATTGAACGCCGGTCGCGTTGGCGTTGGTCGCGAGGACGTCGCCCGACTGGTTGACGAAGAACGTCCGGTTGCCGCTGTTGCCGCGGGCGTTCGGCCACGCGTAGCAGCACCACAGCACTTCAGACTGCGAGGCGTCGGGCGCGGTCGAGCCGACCCCACCGCTGCCGCCTTCCGCCACGCCTGCAGCGTTCGCGTCCGGCAGGAACATCTGGAAGTTGTAGCCCGAGCGCGACACCGTCGTCGTCGTCGTGTCGTTGGCGATGTTGCCGAACGCGGCCGAGAGCACCGACGGGGTGATCAGGTTCGTCGACGCAGCGCCGGCGTCGTTACGGACGCCGACGCGGCCCGAGAGCTCGCCGAAGTAGCCGTACTCGCCCTGGCCGTTGGCGTTGGTGTCGATGACACCCGACGCTTGGCACTGCGACTGGGCCGAAGAGATGTTCTTCAGCGTGGCGATGGCGGCCGACTCGTTGGCGTTCAGGCGCGCGCTGAGGAGGTTCGGAATCGCGATGGACGCGATGATGGCGATGATCGCAACGACGATCATCAGTTCGATGAGCGTAAAGCCCTGTTCCCGCTTCAACATTTGGTTCTCCATGACAACCGTTTCGTGGATGTAGCCCCGTTGGGCCGTGGTTCGTTTCCCCTAACTTTCGTTCCAAGCCACCTCGCTCAACGTCCAGGAGACGCCAGCGCTGTGGCCACGAGCTGTCGGAAACGAGCGCCCTGGCTGACGGCCGACCAGGCGTCGGCTTCTTCAAGAAGCCTCTGCCTCACCTCGGCCGGCCGCGCCGCGTGTGCGCGCTCCAACAGTTCCATGCATGTATCGACGTCGCCGGCCGCCAACTTGAGCCGAGCGAGGTCATATGCCGCGATCGGGTGCTCCTCGCAGGCGCTCGCGAGCAGCGGCGCGGCGGCGGCCGGGCGGCCCAGCTCGAGCAACCTGCGACCGGCTTCCCACCTTGCCATGGGCGGCGCGGCCGCGTCGGCGGAGACGATCGTCAGCCGGTCGAGGGCCTCCTCGTGGCGCCCCAGGTCGATCAGGACATCCGCCTCCTGGAGGCGGCGCGTGTGCCCGTAGCGGGCGTCGAGCGCCTGCTTGTGCCGGTCGAGCACGCGGAGCGCGCGCTCCCCCTCACCTGCGGCGGTGAGCATCCGCGCCTCGTTGAAGGCCAGCACATCTCGCTGCTCGGTTTCGCAGTCCTCGCAGCGCCGCGCGCGCTCGTAGCACGCCGCCGCCGCGCGGAACTCGTCACGCAGCATGTGGGCGAAGCCGCGAAACTCCGCGGTCACGGCCATGCCCGGACGGCGGCGCTCGACGCTCTCGAGGTGCTCGACCGCGGTGGCGATCAACTCCTCGCGAGAGGAGAGGGCGACGCCCCTCCGGTCGGCGGCGGGCGTCATGAAGGCAGCCTGCAGCTGAACGTTAGCGCTGCCGAGCAACACCATCACGTCCGCCTCGGTCTCGGTGACCGCGTATGCGCACGCGACACCGCCAAGCACCGCGGCCGCGCCACAGTAGAGGAATCGACGCCGAGCGAAGTCTCTCATGAACGTACCTTGTGCCGCGCGGGGCTTAACCGCCGGACATCTGCTCCTGCAGCTTGAAGATCGGCAGGAAGACCGCGAGCACGATGCCGCCGACGATCACGCCCATGATGGCGATCATGATCGGCTCGATCATGGACGTGAGCCCCTTGACCTCTGCCTCGACCTGCTGGTCATAAAACTCAGCGATCTTCTCGAGCAGCGCGTCGAGCGCGCCCGAGCGCTCCCCGATGGCCATCATCTTGACGACCATCGGCGGGAACACCGCGGCGTCCATGAACGGCTCGGACAGGCTGTCGCCGTTCTTCACGCTCTCGCGGGCGCGGTCGACGATCCCTGAGATCACCTTGTTGCCGGCGGTGTCGGAGACGATCTCCATCGCGCCGAGGATCGGCACACCAGACTTGACCAACGTCGAGAACGTGCGCGCGAAGCGAGAGAGCGCGACCTTCTTGAAGAGCGGCCCGAACACCGGGAGCCGCAGGATCAAGCTGTCCCGCGCGTATGCCCCGCGCTCGGTCTTGCACAACGCGCTCGCGACGAAGAACAGCGCGGCCGCGCCCCCGAAGAGCAGATACCAGTAGCTCTTCATGAAGAACGCGGCGTCCATCGTCATCACGGTGATGCCAGGCAGCTCGACGTCGAGCGAGTCGAAGACCGGCTTGAACGACGGCACGATCCCGATCATCAAGAACGACGCGATGCCGATGACGAGCACCAGCGAGATCACCGGGTACGTCATCGCAGACTTGATCTCATTGCGCAGGTGCGCGGCGGCCTCGAGGTATTCCGCGAGCCGCGTCAAGATGATGTCGATCTGGCCGCTGACCTCGCCCGCGCGGATCATGCTGACGTAGATGTGGCTGAAGACCTTCTTGTGCGGCTCCAACGCCTTCGACAGGTCGGAGCCGTTGCGGATGTCCTCGACGACGCGGTCTAAGCAGAACGCGAACCCAGGGCTCTCCGCCTGCTCCGCGAGGATCTCCAGCGCCTCGAGCATCGGGATGCCCGCGCTGAGCATGGTGGCGAGCTGACGCGTGAAGAGCTCAAGCTCGCCCTTCTTGCATGAGGCCTTCTTGGCCTTGCCCCGCTTGCCGCCCACTGGCTGCGAGAAGAGCGCGGCGATGCCCGCGGACTTCGAGATGTCCAGCGGCGTCAGGTTCCTGCGCCGGACCTCTGCGACCGCGTCGGACTGGGACTTCGCCGACAGGGTCCCCTTGACCACCTTGCCCGCGTGGTTCCGCGCCTCATATTTGAACTTGGTTGCCATGTGATCCCTCTCGCTATGCGCCAGACGCGGGCGCGCCGGCTGACCGCGATCAATCCGCCATCGTCCGCGCTTCGACCTCTTGCAGGCTGGTCTTGCCCCGCCCAGCGTTCAGCAGCGCACACCGCCGCAACGTCAACATGCCCTCGTCGAGCGCCTGCTGCTTGACGTCCGCGATGTTGGCGCGGTCGACGATCATGCGCCGGACCTCCTCGGTCATCCGCATGGTCTCGAGCAGCGCGAACCGGCCCTTGTAGCCACCGCTGCAGCGCGGACACCCGACCGGCTCGAAGAACTCGAGCGGCGTCTCAGGCTCCTCGAGGTCCTTCTCGGTGAAGCCGAGGTCGAGCAACACCTTCGCCGGGACGTCGACCCGCTTCTTACAGTTCGGGCAGAGCTTCTTGCCAAGCCGCTGCGCGCAGATCAGTTGCGCAGAGCTCGCCACCATGAAGGGGTCGACCCCCATGTCGATCATCCGCGTGATGGTCGACGGCGCGTCGTTGGTGTGCAGCGTGCTGAGGACGAGGTGGCCCGTCAGCGCCGCCTTGATGGCGATCTCGAGCGTCTCCTGATCCCGGATCTCGCCGAGCAAGACCACGTCCGGATCTTGTCGGAGGATCGAGCGCAGCGCGCCGCTGAACGTCAGCCCGGCCTTAGGGTTCACGGGCACCTGGTTGATCCCCTCAAGCTGATATTCGACCGGGTCCTCGACGGTGACGAGGTTGATGTCCGGTGACGCGATGTGGCGCACAGCTGAGTACAGCGTGGTCGACTTACCCGAGCCAGTGGGCCCTGTCACTAATAACATCCCGTATGGCTGCGAACAGGCCCACAGGTAGTCGTCCATGCAGCGCCGCTCAAACCCGAGGGATTGGATGTCGAGCGCGAGGTTGGTTGAGTCCAAGATCCGGAAGACGGTCTTCTCGCCCCACACGACCGGCAGGATCGAGACGCGGAAGTCGACCGCCTTGCGGCCGATCTTCATCTGGAACTTGCCGTCTTGCGGCTTGCGCTTCTCGGCGATGTCCAGCTTGGACATGATCTTGATGCGCGAGGTGATGTTGTTCTGCATCCGCTTCGGCAGCGTCATCGCCTCGACCATCGTCCCGTCTTTGCGGTAACGGACGATGACCTTGCGCTCGAACGGCTCGATGTGGATGTCGGAGGCGCCCTGGTTGCAGGCGTCCAGGATCATCTTGTTGACGAGCTTGACCACCGGCGAGTCCTCGTCGCTGATCGCGCTGAGGTCGGCCGAGTCGTCCTCGAAGTCCTCCTCCTTGAGCGACACGTCGCCCTCGTCGAACGAGTCGAGGATCCCGTCGACCGACTCCGTCTCGTGCTGGTAGGACTTGGCCCGCGTGCGCTCGATCTCCTCCTCGGTCGAGACTACCAATCGCAGCTGGCAACCGGTGACGATGCGGATGTCGTCGAGCTTGAGGACGTCAAACGGGTTCGCGACCGCGATCGTCAAGATCGACCCGATCTTGTCGACGGGGAACACGCCGTAGTCACGGGCGACGTCCTCCGGCACCGACTCCAGCACCTCCTTGTTGAAGGTCAGCTTGGAGAGGTCGATCGGCGGGATATTGGCCGCCTTGGCGATGAGCGCGACGATCTCCTGCTCCGGCGCGACCCCCTGCTTCACGAGCACTTCGGTGAACGGTCGCTGGGAGGATTGCGCCTCGGCCAGCAGCGTGCCCCCGGCCCCGTCTTCCAGCTTCCCGGCCTTCTCAAGGATGGCCCTCAGTTTCCTAGCGAACTGCGACATGAATTAGCGCTGCCGCCTCCCGCTGCCGTAGGCGTAGCCGCCGCCCGCGCGGCTGCCGCCGCCGTGCCGCTCCATCAGGCGGTCAAAGTCCGCCTCGTCGCTGGAGTGCCGCTTCGCGTCGTCAAAGCTGATCGTGCCCTGCTTATAGAGCTCGAACAGCGACTGGTTCATGGTGCGCATGCCGACCTGCCCCCCGGTCTGGATCGTCGACATGATCTGGTGCGACTTGTTGTCGCGGATGAGCGCTCGGATCGCGGGGTTGGCGATCATGATCTCCGCTGCGAGCGCCCGCCCCTTGCCGTGCTGTCGGGGCACCAGCTGCTGGCAGACGATCGCTTGGAGCGTGAACGAGAGCATCGTCCGGATCTGCTGCTGCTGATGCGCAGGGAAGACGTCGACGATCCGGTTGACCGTCTGCGTGACGTCCGACGTGTGCAGCGTGGCGAACGTCAGGTGACCGGTCTCGGCGAGCGTCAGCGCCGCCTCGATCGTCTCGAGGTCGCGCATCTCACCGACGAGGACGACGTCCGGATCCTGACGGAGCACGGACTTGAGCGCCTTGCCGAACGCGTGGGTGTCCCCGCCGACCTCCCGCTGGTTGATCAAGCAACCCTTGTTGTGGTGAAGGAACTCGATCGGGTCCTCGATCGTGACGATGTGACCGTGGTTGTGCTCGTTGATGTAGTTCACCATCGAGGCGAGCGTCGTCGACTTACCTGAGCCGGTGGCGCCGGTGCACAGCACGAGGCCGCTCGTGAGGTTGCAGATCCACTCACCGACCTTGGTGGGCATCCCGATCGTCTCGAAGTCGAAGACCTCGAACGGGATGACGCGGAGCACGGCGGCGACCGTGCCGCGCTGGACGAACGCGTTGGTGCGGAACCGGCCGAGGTTGGCCACGCCGAAGGAGAAGTCGAGCTCCAGGTTCTTCTCGAACTTCGCGACTTGGTCGGCGCCGAGGACCGAGTAGACGAGCTTCTTGGTCGCCTCTGGCATCAACGGATCGAACTCCGTGTCGATCAGCTTCCCG
>JAYYEE010000362.1:0-5555 GCA_036160175.1 Planctomycetota bacterium | reverse complement strand
CGACGACTGCGTCGTCGTGATGTGCACGGCGCCCGCTGCTGCAGCGCCGGAGATCGCGCGCCGCGTCGTGGAGGAGCGCCTCTGCGCATGCGTCAACATCGTGCCTGGTGTGCGGTCGTTCTTTCGCTGGGAGGGTGAGGTGGAGGAAGCAGAGGAGTCCCTCCTCGTGGCGAAGACGGCGGCCTCGGCGTTCGACGCGCTCCGGGACCGCCTGCACGCGCTGCACCCGTACGACGTCCCCGAGGTGATCGCCCTAGACGTGTCCGCGGGGTCGCCGGCATACCTCGCTTGGCTCCTCGATTCCGTTGGCGCGCGGGGGCGCATGTGACGACCGCACCAGCCCGAGACCCGAGCCGCATGGAGCAGGTGCACGGCATGCGGATCCTCGCGGCGGTCGCGATCGGCGCCGGATGCTGGTGGCTCGGACAGTTCCTGCCGTTCCCCGAGCAGGCGATGCCCCTCGGCTCTGGTGAGCTCGAGTATGCGAGCGCGGCGCGCCGTCTGCTCTTCGTCGTGGGCTTGACCACCTCCTCGTGGCTGCTGGCGGCGATGCCCATCGCCGCCGCGTCGCTGCTGCCGCTGGCGCTGTTGCCGATGCTGGGCGTGCGCTCGACGGCGTCTCTGACCGGCGGCTACGGTCACCCGATCCTGTGGCTCTTTGGCGGCGGCTTCGTGCTCGCGCAGGCAGTCGAGCGGTGCGGGCTGCACCGGCGCATGGCGTTGAGCATCGTCGGCAAGCTAGGCCCGTTTCCGCGGCGCTTGGTGCTGGGCTTTGCGCTGTCGGCGACGTGCGCGTCCATGTGGATCAGCAACACCGCGGTCGCGCTGCTGCTGCTGCCGATCGGCGCCGTGCTGGTAAAGCGGACCGCGGAGCTTGGCGACCTCGACCCGCGCGCGCAGTCGAACTTCGGCGCGGGCGTCATGTGCGCGATCGCGTTCGGCGCGACGATCGGAGGGATGGGCTCACCGATCGGAACGGCGCCCAACGCGCTCTTCTTCACCAACTATGAGCGGCTGGTGGACGAAGGCGCGCGGCCGGTTTCCTTCCTGATCTGGTTGTTGGCGTTCGCGCCCTTCGCGCTAGTGCTCTCATTTGGCGCCAGCCAAGTGATCTCCAGGCTGGCGCTGCCGGTGCCAGGCAGGCGCCTGCAGCGCGGCGACGAGCTGCTCCGTGAGGCGCGCGAACTCCCGCGGTGGAGCTCCGGGGAGAAGCGCACGGCGTTGCTGTTCGCTGTCGCCGTCGCGCTTTGGATGACGCGCGGTGACCTGCCGCTGGGCGACGGCGGCGTCGTACACGGCTGGGCTCATTATCTCGTGCCGGCAGGAGAGCGAGATCGGTTCCTCGCGGATGGTTCCGTGGCAGTGTTGGTGGCGATCCTCGCCTTCGTGATCCCGTCCGGCGGCGACGAGCGCCGGCCTCTTTGCGACTGGGAGACCGCGCGTCAGATGCCGTTCGACTTGCTGCTGCTGCTGGGCGGCGGCATCGCGATGGCGCAGGCCTTTGGTCCGACGGGGTTGTCAGCGGCGTTCGGGGAGATCCTGCGACCGCTCATCGGCTCGATGCATCCGGCGATGCTGATGCTCTGCTTGATCCTGGCGGTCTCCTTCCTGTCTGAGGTGGCGAGCAATACGGCGGTCGCGACGCTGTCGTTGCCGATCGTCCGGGAGGGCGCGATCGCCGCCGGAATGGACCCGCTGGTGTTGATGCTGCCGGTGGTCATCGGCGCGTCCTGTAGCTTCATGCTGCCGATCTCGACGCCGCCGAACACCATCGTGTTCGCCTCGCGGCAGATTCGCTTCGGTCAGATGGCGCGCGCCGGCGTGGGCTTGAACCTGCTCTCGGCTCTGATCCTGCTCCCCGTACTTTGGTTTTGGGCCTTGCCGCTATGTGGCGTAGATACGGCCGCGGTGGCCTACGGAGGTGACAAGTGAGAGCGACGCTCCTCGCATGGTTCGGGACCTTCATGCTGTTCGTCTGCGTAGCGCACGGCAACTTCGAGACCACGGACGCGGGCTTCACGATGCACGCGGCGAGGGCGCTGTGGCACCGCGGCGACAGCGCCTTGCTGACGGCGTCGGAGGGCGGCGATCACATCGGCGAACAGCAGGGCGCGGCGTTCATCAAACGCCAGGAGGCCGCTGGGCAGCGCAAGTGCGGCAAGATCGGCGCGGACGGCCACGCCTACGTCTGGTTCCCCATGGGGCACGTGTTCTTGTTAGCACCGTTCGTCCCGTTGGGTGAGTTGGCAGGGGCTTGGTTGGCAGACGCGGATGCCCGCTTTCAGCAGAAGGTCGCGCCCTTCGCGCAGAGCTTCGTCGAGGGCTCGCCGGTCGCCATGCAGGCGGTCATGTCGATGCTCGTGCCGACGCTGTGCATCGCGACGTCGCTGCTACTGCTCTCCCGGATCGCGCGCGCGCTAACCGGCAACGGCCGGGACGCGGTCTGGGCCGCGCTTACGATTGGTCTGGCTTCGCAGGCATTCTCTGTCGGCCGCGAGCAGCTCTCCGACGGGCCGGGGCTGATGTTGCTGCTGGCGGCCTTGCTCCCGATCGTGCGGTTGCACCAGGGCCGGGCGGGCCGCTGGACCGCGGCCTGGGCCGGCGCGATGTCAGGCTGCGCGGTGTTGGTCCGCTACCAGACGGCGATCACGGTGATCCTCTTTGCAGCGATCGTCGCGTCGGGATGTCGGCGCCGCGGTAGCTGGCGAGACCTCGCCGCGTTCGCCCTCGGCGGCGCGCCGTTGTTGCTGATTTTCCTCGGCACGAACTACCTCCGCTACTCGGACCCGCTCGAGACCGGCTACCCAGCGATCGGAGAGTGGTTCCAGGCAGATTTCACGGCCGGGCTCGCCAAGATCTTCTTCGCCGCCGGGCGAGGGGTCATGTGGTGCTCGCCGGTGCTTTGGATCGCTCTGCCGCTGGCGGCGTCACGCAGGCACAAGGTCGAGATGCGCTGGCTCGCCTGGGCGCTGTTCCTGATCCCCGTCGCCATCTTCTCGACCGCGCTCGGGTGGCAGGGCGGCCAAGCGTGGGCCATCCGATACGTGACCCCTGGAGTGGTGGCGCTCTGTGCCCTCGTCCTCCCGCAAGCCGCGCCATGGCGTCACTCGCCGCGGCGGTTCTGGGCGGTCTTCGCGATCGGTTGCCTCGTGAGCTTGACCAGCGTCGTCGCGCCGGTGCGCGGACAGATCCAATTGATGAGCCAAGCGCTGCGGGCCGATGAGCAGCGGGCCGTCGCGGAAGGGGCGCTCGATCCTGGCGCGCGGACGGTCGACACGGCAGACGTCGGCGGCTGGCGCCTGCGCTACTCGCCGTTGCTCCGCAACTGGGCGTACGCGTCGCGCGTCGGCGCCGACGCGCCCGGCGCGGGCGCCGCGTCGATGATCGAAGCGGTCTACGGGGTGGAGGCGGTCACTCCGGAACAAGCTCGCGCGCCGAGCCACTGGGCGGACCGAGGCGGTCGTCACCTCTGGTGGCGCTTCAGGGGCGACCTGTACGACATCTCCGGGCTGCTGCTCGTCTTGCCGGCGCTGTTGATCGGCGGGCTCTGCGCGTGGCTCGGCTGGCGTCGGCTGGCGGCCGAGGGCGCGTGACCGCTGTCCGGTCGGGCCATATTCCTGGGTCGGTGTCCGATGCGGGATTCGTTGGCTCTGGAGTTAAGCCGATGGCACCGAGCGTTCGATAACACGGCGGAGACCTCCGCCTTTGATGAACCCGCTCCTCTCGACGATCTTCACCCTCTGCGTGCAGTCGCCAGAGGTCGCGCCGCAGCCCCCGCAGCACGCGCGCGATGGTTCGAGCGCGCCGCTGCGGCTCGACGTCGTGCGGCTCAAGAACGGCGACCAGCTCGTGGGTCGGATCACCGCGGACCTGGATGCCTACGTAGAGATCCAGATCGAGGATGGGGCCACGATCGGAGTCAGCCGAGCACAGGTGCAGGACGTCCTTCGCGCAGCGAAGGAGGCGCCAGCGCGGGCGGCGGTCGTCCGACCCGACGACGGGTGGTTCTTGCTACACGACGCAGACGGTCGCTCGGTCGGTTGGCTGCACGCCTCGGTCACGACCGCGCAGGACGGCTCGTTCGCGGTCAACGAGGAGTATGAGTTCGTTAACGGCGTCCGCCGCTATCAGGTGACCAACCGCTGTACGGCGGGGCCTGATGGGCGCGGGCGAAGCTGCTACTTCCGCGAGCGCGTGAGCAAGCCTCGTATGCGCCGGCAGATGTTCCTCGGCGACCCGGTCGCACGCGATGACCGCGTCGAAGACGAGCGCATCGTCGAAGCGGTCGTCCACGGTGCGCACATCACGATCACGCGGCTTGACGACCGCGGCCGCCACGAGCGGACCCTGCCTTGGTCTGAGCAGGCGACCTTCCCGTTGCTCGCGCGGACCTTGGTCAGGCAGTCGCCGTCCTCCATCGGGCCGACGACGATGTTCGATCCTCGCCACGAAGAACTGCAGGTTCGTCGCGTCGATGGGGACGGTGCGCGCCAGCTGATGGTCGACGGCGTGCGCCAGCGCGTCGCGGAGATCTCTGTGACCGCGAGCGACGGCGTCAGCGTCGGGTCCAGGGAGTGGGTGGGGCCCGACTTGCGCGTGATCCGGCGTGAGTTGGCGGGGCCGTCGTTGGTCGCCGTGCCAAGCAGCGCCGAGAGCGCCCGCGCGGCTGTCGGCGCGGGCTCCATCGCGAGCGCCGTCGTGGCAGAGGCCGATGGACGCTTCGGGATCTGGGTCCCTAGCCCAGCTTGGCGCTGCCGAGACTCTCTGCCCCCGGGGCACCTCGCGTTGGACTGTGACGTTCACGACGCCGACGTGCGCCTCTCGCTGCTGGAGCATCTCGAACCTGGGACGACAGTTGAGGCGGCCGCGGACGCCGTCGGCAACTGGTTCTCGCTGTTGCACCCGCACCTCCAACTCACCGGTCGTTTTGGGGCGCGAGTCCGCGGGCGTAGCGTCGTCCGCATGCAGGCTTCTGACGCGCGCAACTTGGAGCAGGCGACGGTGGACGTCATCCCCTTCGGAGAGGACTTCATCGTCCTGATCTGTCGTGCTTCGCGGGCGGCCTGCGAAGAGCTCGAATCGGACTTCGCGTTCGTGCGGCGCACGCTCGAGCTGGAGCGCGCTGGGCTCAGCCCTGCGCCGACCGGCCCGCTGCAAGAGGCGCGCGAGGGGCACGCAAGCCCAGCGCTTGGGCCGTTGCCGCCGCCGACGCCAGCGCCGCGGATCGGCCATTCGACGCCGTCAAGCAGCCGCCGCGCGAGTTGAGTTCCTGAGGAGGCCCTTCGGCGCGCTGCGGCGCGTCCTCATCGGGAACGCAGCGAGCTCGCCTGGAGGATGTCGTGATCTTCGATGACGTCCCGGTCGCTGAGGTCGGCGAGCGTGCGGGCGACTCGCAGCAAACGTAGCCTGCCGCGCGGGCTCTCGTGTCTCTGGGTGAGCTGCTCTTCGAGCGCGGCCCAGGCGGAAGATGTGGCGCATGCGGCATGGTCGAACGCGCGCCACGAGAGTTGCCCGTTCGGAACATAGCGCCCGTCGTTGTCGCGGTTGCGCGTCAA
>JAYYEE010000361.1:0-3560 GCA_036160175.1 Planctomycetota bacterium | reverse complement strand
CGTCACCAGCAACGCGGGCCTGGGGATGTGCGCCCTAGTTCGCTGCTGCGTCGCGGCCGACATCGACAACGACGGCGACCAGGACGTGCTCGTCGGTCACAACAACGCGTCGGTGCAGCTGTTCGTCAACCAGGGCGGCATGACCTTCTCGGAGGAGGCGTCCCTCCGCGGCATCGACAACCCGCACGACGTCTACGGCGCGACCTTCGGTGACTACGACAACGACGGCCTGCTCGACCTCTACCTGAGCGTGCGCAACAACGGCTTCACCGGCGCACTGCAGGCGAACTCCCTCTACCGCAACCTCGGCGGCGGCACGTTCACGGAAACCACGATCCAAGCAGGCGTCGGGAGCAGCCGCCCGACGCTCGTCAGCGCGTTCATGGACTACGACGAGGACGGCTGGGTCGACCTGCTCCTCTGTAACGACAAGGGCCTGACGTTCGGCGCCAATGAGCTGTATCGAAACAACGGCGACGGCACCTTCACCGACGTAAGCGCGCAGACCGGCACCAACATCGCGATCGACGGCATGGGCGTCGACTTCACCGACGTCTTCTGCGACGGCGGCGTCGACTTCTACGTCACCGACCTGCCGGTCGACCACCTGTTCCAGGTCTGGGACCCCGCGACGAGCGCCTACCTCGACGCGACGGCGACGTTCGGGATGCAAGGCGGCGGCGTCGGCTGGGCCTGCAACTGGCTCGACTACGACAACGACGGCTGGCAAGACCTGTACGTCGTGCAGAACGCGTGGCCGAACCTGCTGTATCGCAACCCCGCGCAGCCCGTCGCGGCGCAGGTCCCGTGGCCGGACGCGTCCGCGAGCCTCGGCATGAACCACGCCGTCTACCAGTTCGCCAACGTCATCGCAGACTTTGACGACGACGGCCGCCTCGACGTCCTCGAGCGCTTCAACGCTGGCCCAGGTCCGATGGCGCCCGAGACCGCGGCCGTCTACCGCAACGAGGTCGTCGGCGGCAACTGGATCAAGTTCGCCGCGCGCGGCCGCGTCAGCAACCGCGACGGCTTCGGCGCCCGCGTCGTGATGGAGACGGCCGGCCACGTGCAGCGGCAGTGGTTCCGCAACGGCGTCGGCTACCAGAGCAGCTCCGACCCGCGCCTCAACTTCGGGCTTGGCGCGGCCACGCAAGCCGACCTCGTCACGGTCCGTTGGCCGTCCGGCCAGGTGCAGTACCTGCACGACGTGCAAGCCAACCAGCAGGTCGACCTCGTTGAGCCGCAGCTCACCATCGGCGGCCCGGTGGTCGCAGGGCAGAGCACGACCCTCGACGTCTCGATCCCCGGCGACGAAGGCCTCCTCTACTTGATGATGCTCTCCTTCAGCGACGCGCCGGTGACGCCCTTGCCCGACGGCAAGATCCTCCCGCTGTGGTTTGACGGGTTGTCCTCCCTGACGCTGTCGATCGGCAACTCGCTGCTGCCCAACTCCGTGGGGCTACTCGACGCGAGCGGCGGCGCGTCGTCGCCGCTCTCCATGCCGTCGATCCCCGGCATCCAAGGGCTGACGCTCTACGCGACCGCGGTCACGATGGACTCACCGCGCTTCGCGTTCGTCCGTACGGTGTTCCCCGAGCCGGTCGCGTTCACGGTCCAGTAGCGCCCGCTCTGACCACGTCGCGGCAGATCCCGCGACGTTTGCGGCCGTCGTAGGACCGCATACGCAGCAGCTCATAGATGCAGGTGCAGGGTTCTGCCATGCTACGCGGCGTGACCAAGCCCCCCACGACGCTCGCCGCCTGCCTCACGCTGACGCTTCTGGGTAGCTGCGGCCCCGATAAGCCCGCCGACGCAGGAGACGCCGGCGCGCCCCCCGCCCAGCAGGCAGCCGCGCCTGCGTCCAACAAACCCGCGGTCGCCGGCGTATATAAACTCGACGTCTTGGCGATGCAGAGGCTCGCGATGGCTGCCTTGCCAGAGGACGCAGACGCGGACGCGGCCGTCGCCATGTTGAACGGTATCGTCAAGAAGTTCTCCGGCACGATCACCCTCCAGGCCGACGGCACCGCCGCGATGGCGGTGACGATGCCGATCTCCGGCGTCACGGAGACATCGTCCATGACGAGCGGCGGCACCTGGGCGCTCGACGGCGACCAACTGACGATCACAGCGAAAAACGAAGAGGCGGACGACGCGCGAGCGCTGACGCTCAAGGGCGACACGCTGACGCTCGTGGAGGGCGCGGGCCCCTCAGCGATGACGCTCGTATTCCGCAAGAAGGCCCCCAAGTAAACCTGGGCAGAGCACCGCCGCCCTCCCGCCGATAGCCATCGGCGCGAACGGCGACGCAGCGCTGCCCTGGCCCGTGCCGAGAGTGGTCGCCTGCGCTACGCTGACGTCGTGAGCCCCCACGCCGCAACGAACCGCGCCTGCGCCGCCGCGCTTGCGATGCTGCTGCTGACAGCGTGGACGACGGCGCAGTCGACGCCGTCCTACAGCCGCGACGTCCGACCGATCCTCTCGGAGACCTGCTTCGCGTGCCACGGCCCCGACGAAGGCGCGCGCGAGGCCGACCTGCGCCTCGACGTCGAGGGCCACGGCCTCGGCCGCGAGCTGCTGCGGCGCATCACCGCTGCAGACCCGTCCGAGGCGATGCCGCCCCCGCACGCGGGGAAGGCGCTGAGCCCGTCCCAGGTGGAGACGCTGCGCGCATGGGTCGCCGACGGCGCCAAGTATGAGCGGCACTGGGCGTTCGTCCGCCCGCAGCGCCCCGCGCTCCCCACAGGCACCGACGCCAACCCGATCGATCGCTTCGTGCGCGCCCGCGCCGCTGCCGCGGGGCTGCGGCCAGCCCCAGAAGCTGACCGCGCGACGCTGGCGCGGCGCCTCTACCTCGACCTGACCGGCCTGCCGCCGACCCCAGCGCAGCTTGAAGCCCACCTCGCGGACGCCGACGACGGCGCCTACGAACGCCTCGTCGACGCGCTGCTCGCGTCACCGCACTACGCGGAGCGCCAAGCTCGCCGATGGCTCGACCTCGCCCGCTACGCCGACAGCAACGGCTACGAGAAGGACCGCGCGCGCAGCATCTGGCCGTACCGCGATTGGGTCATCCGCGCGTTCGACGCCCACATGCCGTTCGACGAGTTCGTCATCAAGCAGCTCGCTGGGGACATGCTGCCTGACGCCAGCGACGACGACCTCGTCGCGACCGGTTTTCACCGCAACACGATGCTGAACGAAGAGGGCGGCATCGACCCGCTGGAGTTCCGCTTCCACGCGCTGACGGATCGCGTCGCGACCACCGGCGCTGCGTTCCTCGGCGTGACGCTCGGCTGCGCGCAGTGCCACACGCACAAGTACGACCCGATCACGCACCGCGAGTACTACGGACTCATGGCGTACTTCGACGACGCCGACGAGCCGGACCTGGTCATCCCCGATCCGGACGCCGACGCGCGCGTCCTGGCAAACGAAGAGCGCGCGCAAGCACGCCTCCGCGAGCTCTGGTCGCAGTGGCCTGATGGAGCATCCGCCCGCGACGAACGGTTCAACGAGTGGCTCACCGACCGCCGCGAGCGCGCGCGCGGTTGGTCGCC
>JAYYEE010000360.1:0-3211 GCA_036160175.1 Planctomycetota bacterium | reverse complement strand
CTGGCGGCATCGCCGTGGAGGCGCCCTCGTTCAACATTGGCAACGACGCCCCAGAGATCGACCCAGCTCTGTTTACGCTCCCCGCCGCCGCGCCCGATCCCGAGGGTACAGTCCAGGTCGGCTACGCCGTCCTGGACAGCGCCGGTGACCAGGTCGACATACGCGTCGAGTTCAACCGGAACGCCGGCGGCGGCTTCCCCGAAGCGAGCTGGCAGCTGGCCCGCTCGGTAGGCGTCGACGCCAGCACCGACACCCCGGCTTTCGCCCTGACCGACCTCGAGCTACCCGCCAGCGGACAACCTCTATCACGAGACTTCTTTTGGGAGAGCGACTTCGATCCGGCCTCCAACGCCGGCGTGTCCCAGCAGATGGCCTACCTCGACTCTGAAGTGAAGCTCCGCTTCATGGCGATAGACGCCTTTGGAGCAGAGGGGCCGGCCGTGGAGACCGACGTCTTCCGCGTCGACAACAACGCCGTCCCGCGCGCGGTGCTCAATGAGATCTCGTTCGTCGGCGCCAAAGACCGCGGCGACATCCCGCTTCGTTTCCGGATCTTTGACCGAGAGTCAGATGACGTGCAGGTCGCGATCCAATGGAGGTCCACTGGGCAGCCGTTCCCGCTAGCTCGCGACAGCGCCGGTCAGCAGGTCAACCTCGCGACCTTGAGCAGAGATGAGATCGAAGACCTGCTCGAAAACCCTGCCCGAGATCAGGACCGCCGCGACGCGCAGATCGCCCGCGAAGCAGCGCCAGCGTTCCAGGGGCGCCTCGGCGCGCTCGAGGCAGGCCTCGCCGCCGACGAGGTCCGGCTCGCAGAGGTCGCCGGCAGCCAGGCGGGCCTGCTAGCGATGGGCATCGAGGGACGCGCTTTGGAGATCTTGCGCCCCGCTCGACCAGAGGCCGCCCAGTGGAGCGCGACGGCGCTGAACTCCCCGGTAGACGCCCACGTCCTCGGGCAAGGGCTCACCGCCCTCGTGCTGGATCAGGCTGGCGGCTCCAGCGGCTGGCAGGTGCGGGAGATCGACCTCGAGACGGGCGCCGTCTTCCAGACCTTCGCCCAGGGCAGCGGCGCTCCGAAGTGCATGGATGTCGACCCGATGGACCGCACCTTGTTCGTCGCTTCATCCACACACGTCTTCCGCTTCGAGCTGCACACGCGTCAGCCGCTCGGTGTCCCCATGAGCCATAGCTTCGCCGACGGCCCACGCGGCTTGGCAGCCCTCGGAGACGAGGTGGTCCTCGCGACCGGCGATGTGTCAGACGGTGTCTCGGTAGACGGCCAGCTGCGCCGGCTTGATTTCTCGCCGGGCTCAACCACCCCCGACGAGGCGTTGCTCTCCGGACTGTCCGAGCCATGGGGCTTGGCTTTGGATCCCATGCGTTCGACGGGCATATACCTGGCTGAGCGCACGTATGACAACGGCGGCGGCGATCCACAGGGCCGCGTGGTGACGGTAGATCTGGACCAGATGACCTTGGCGCCGATCCCGGCGCTCGTCAGCTCCGGCGCCCTGAGCGAGCTGGGCGCGACCCCTTTTCCCAGCCCGACGTCGATCGCGCTGGAGGGCGGCGGCCGTCAGCTACTGGCGGTCACGGAGTGGAATAATAGCGCCGGCTTGCGGCGCGTCGGCCTGCGGAGTCCGTGGGACCTGAGTCAACCGTCAGATGGCCGTGCGGACCCCTTCGTCGCGCAGGTCACTGCGTTGAACGAATCGGTCGGCGGACTCGTGACGGGGCCGGATCGGCTGCGCGTCGTCACGCTGCCTGCGTCGAACCTGCTGACGATCGGCGGCGGCGTCGCGCAGCGGCGCTCGATCCAGGCGTATGATCCGACGACCCAGGTGGTGACGCTCGATGGCGCCCTGAACCCCGCCCCGGCTGCTGGAGCCGCGACAGAGTGGCGCGTGCGGACGCCCCTGAGGGAGCCGTCAGGATCCCCCGAAGGAGAACCGTTCGCCTTCGTCTGGGACAGCACCGAGATCCCTGACCCGGCCTCGGTAAAGATCCGCGTGATCGCGCAGGACATCGACCCAGGTATCCCTGGCACCTCGGCGCAAGCAAGGTCGTATCGGCCGAGCTTCGATCCGGCCGCGCCCCTGGTCAGCGCGCCAGCTGGGCTGCGCCCTCGCTCTACGACCACCGCAGACTTGGATGGCGATGGAGATATGGACCTCGTGTCTGTGAACGAAGACGCCAACAACCTGACGCTGTATTTTCAGACGCGTCCAGGGCTCTTCGAGCAGGCCGCCTCAACGTTGCCAACTGGAACCAACCCTCGTCACGTCATCGCGGCCGACCTAGATGGCGACGGGGACGTGGACCTAGTCTCGGCGGACCACAACAGCGACAGCCTGACGCTGTTCTTCCAGACGAACCCTGGGGACTTCACGCAGCAAACAGCAACGCTGCCAGTCGGGGCCAACCCGTGGGCCATCACCGCCGCAGACCTCGACGGTGACGGCGACATGGACTTAGCGGCCGCGAACTCCGGTGACAGCACATTGACGCTGCACTTTCAAACGAGTCCGCAGGTCTACGCGCAGCCAGCCACGACGTTGTCCACGGGGACAAATCCTCGCTCGGTCACCGCCGCCGACCTGGATGCGGACGGAGACTTGGACTTGGCGTCAGCGAACTATGTTGGCAATACCGTGTCGCTGTTCTGGCAGACGAATCCGGGCGTTTTCAACCCGACTGCCACTTCGTTGCCGACTGGGGGAGGTCCTCACTGCGTCACCGCGGGCGACCTAGATGGAGACGGAGATACGGACCTAGTCACAGCCGAAGATATCTTCGACGACCTGAGGCTGTTTATGCAGACGAGCCCGGGCGTCTTCACGGTTGCAGCGACGCTACCTGCAGGGCGCGCGCCGCGCTCTGTGGCCGCAGCGGACCTGGATGGGGACGGGGACTTGGATATGGCCGCGGCGAATGCACTGAGCCAAGACCTCACGCTGTATTTCCAGATGAGTCCAGGGAACTTCACGGAAGCCGGGGCGACGCTACCTAGCAGAGGACTCACGGAGTCTGTCACCGCGGCAGACCTGGACGGAGACGGGGACATGGACTTGGTTTCGTCGAACCTAGTTCAAAACGAGTTGACCCTAGGGCTCATCCCGCTGCAGCTGTTCTTCCAGGCGAACCCGGGGAGCTTCGCTCAGCTCCCCGTTTCGCTGGATGCTGGGCAGTGGCCTTACGCCGTCACCGCGGC
>JAYYEE010000359.1:0-14591 GCA_036160175.1 Planctomycetota bacterium | reverse complement strand
AACCCAGGCGCGCCGCTCGACGCCGCGCTGCTGCAGGCCTACCGCGAGACGGTCTACACGCTGCAACACCCGACGCCGCTCGCCTTGCGCGTCGACGCACCCGACGACACGCTGCGCGTCGTGCACGCGAAGTACGGCGTGGCCGCGAGCTGCTTCGTCACCGCGCACAACCCATACAGCGTGCGGATCGACGACGACGCCAACGACGCCCGCCACCGCGCGCTCTGCGAAGAGCTGCAGGCCACAGGCTGCGTGTTCTTCGAGGCCACGGGCGCGCACCCCCCCGGCGATTGGCCGGCAGAGCGCGGCGTCTTCGCGCTCGGCCTCTCGCAGGCCGACGCCGCCGCGCTCGGCCGACGCTGGGAACAGAACGCCGTCGTCTGGTGCGGCGGCGACGCGGTGCCGCAGCTCGTCGCGCTCCGGCCGACCGCCGAGGAGGTGCAGCCATGAGCGGCTTCTCTGAATGGGGAGACTGCCTCGAGCCGCTCCTGCGCGACGCCCGCTTCCGGGCCGAGCTGATCGACCGACTCGAGGGCGACGGCGAGCGTCTGGTGGACGCCGCCATCCACGGCAAGGAGCTCACCGCCGACGAACAGGAGCTGCTCGATGAGGAGCTCCGGGAGACCTACGACTTCTTCGCCAAGCAAGTGGTGTGCCTGAGCTGGGACAGCTGCTCGCCGATGGGCGGGGACGGCGCGAGCTGGGTCGTCAGCTTCGCCGGCGTCTACTGGTTCTGCTCGTCGGACTGGGAGAACCAGGGACCGTGCAGCTCGCTCGGCGAGGCGCTCGGGTGCAGCTCGTCGTTCTCGATGGCGACCCACAACGCGACGCTGACGTCGGACACGATGAGCGCCGAGGAGCTGCTGCCGATCGCAGAAGACGTCTGCCCCCATGACGGCACGATCTACGTCAACGGGTCGGACTACCGCCACGGCGACGACGGGCTCGTCTTGGTGGACGACGACGACTGAGCAGGCCGCGGCGGCGCCCCGCGCCGCCGCGCGCCTCCCACACGCCCGGGCTACGACCTCAGAGCCCGCCGAACGGGCTCGCCGCGTCGCCCCGCACGACGGAGTAGACGATGCTGGCCACGCGCCAGCGTCCCTGCTCGCGCACCAGCAAGAACTGGTCGACGCCGTGGTGGCTGAAGGCCGCGCCGCGGTGGAAGTCGTAGTCCATCTGCGCGAACGCGAAGTCGCCGCGCACGTCGACCGTGGGCGCGAACATGCGCTCGACCCACGGCTCGTCGCCGCTGCCCAACGACGCGAGGAACGCGGCCGCGGTCGACGGGCGCGAGACGGCGCGGCCGTCGACGACCGCGACCGACAAGAACTGCGCGTCGTCGCAGAGCATCGCGCGCACGGCCTCGGGGTCGCGCGCGCGCATGCCGTCAAACAGCGCCTGCACCGCGCCGACGACGTCTTGCTCCGTGGCGCTCGGCGCGACCGCGCAAGCCGAAGCGACCAACCCCACCACCACCGCTGCGAGCGTCTTCATCGCCGCAGTCTAGCCCGGCGCGCGCCCAACGCGCGGTGGCATCGGCGTTCGACGCCACCAGACCGCGCCAACCGGCCTCACCGCGGCGGCGGCTCAGGCAGACAAACGCGCGGCCCGCAGTATGCTCGCCGCTGAAGCCCGCGACGATGAGCGCCACCAGCCCCCAACAGCCCCGCCGCATCGCGTACCTCGTCAACCTCTACCCCAAGACGAGCCACGCGTGGATGCGCCGCGAGATCGCCGCGATGGCCGCCGCCGGCGTCGCGGTCGAGCGGTTCAGCGTGCGCCGCGTCGACGAGCCGCTCGTCGACTCTGACGACGTGGCTGAGGCAGAGACGACGCGCGTGCTGCTCGACGGCGGCGCACTCGCGGCGCTGCCCCGCGCGCTGCTCGCGGTGCTGTTCGTCGCGGTCACGCGCCCCGTCCGGCTGCTCAAGGCAGCCGCGCTCGCCTTCCACGTCCGCGTCGGCCACCCCAAGGGCCTCTTGTTCCAGCTGTTCTACCTCGCCGAAGCCTGCCTGTTCTTGCGCATGCTCGCCGGCCGCGACGTCGCCCACGTGCACGCGCACTTCGGCACCAACGCCGCGTCGGTCGCGATGCTGACCAACGCGCTCGGCGGCCCCGGCTACAGCTTCACGTTCCACGGCCCCGAGGTCTTCGAGCACCTGTCGCACCGCGGGCTCCGGCAAAAGCTGCACCGCGCCGAGTTCGCGGTCGCGATCAGCCACCACGGGCGCAGCGCGCTCAAGCGCTGGTCTGACCCGAGCCACTGGGACAAGCTCCACCTGATCCGCTGCGGCGTCGACGCGCGCTTCCTCGACGAGCCCGCGACGCCGCCGCCCGCAGCCCACCGGCTGCTGTGCGTCGCGCGCATGTCGCCGGTCAAGGGCCACCTGGTGCTGCTCGAGGCCGCCGCCGAGCTCGTCCAAGACGGGACCGACCTGCGGATCGCGTTCGTCGGCGACGGCGACTTTGCGGCGACCGTGCGCCGCGCGGCCGCGCGGCTCGGCCTCGAGGAGCGGATCGAGTGGCTCGGCTGGCTCGACGGCGAGCAGGTCAAGCAGCAGATCCTGCGCAGCAAGGCCATGGTGCTGCCGAGCTTCGACGAGGGCCTGCCGGTCGTGTTCATGGAGTCGCTCGCGCTCGGCCGCCCGGTGATCTCGACGTACATCGCCGGCATCCCCGAGCTCATCGAGACCGGCGAGACCGGCTGGGTCGTGCCGGCCGGCTCCGCGCCCCACCTCGCCGACGCGCTGCGCGCCTGCGTCGCGGCCTCGCCAGAAGAGCTGCGACGCCTCGGCGACAACGGCCGCGCGCGCGTGCGCGCCGAGCACGACGCTGAAGTCGAAGCGAACAAGCTGGCGCGGCTGTTCTTGGACCGCGCGCGCGCATGAGCGCGCTCGACGCGGTCCTCGGCCTCGGCGCGGCGCTGCTCGCGGCGCCCGCCGCCGTCTACAGCGTGCAGTGCCTGCTGGGCTCGCTGCTTCCCGACCGCGTCGTCGACGCCGACGGCGAGCTTCCCGAGCGCACCGTCGTGCTCGTGCCCGCGCACGACGAGGAGCTCGGGATCGCCGAGACGGTGCGCGGCCTGGTCGACGCGGTCCGCAGCGGCCTCGAGGAGCGCGGCGAGGTCGTGGTGGTCGCCGACACCTGCAGCGACCAGACCGCGGCGCTCGCGCGCGAGGCCGGCGCCCGCGTGCTCGTACGTGACGAGCCAGCGCGGCGCGGCAAGGGCTTCGCCATCGCGCACGCCGTCGCCGCGCTCGCCGAATCGCCGCCCGACGTCGTCGTCCTCGTCGACGCCGACTGCCGGACCACGCCTGGCGCGCTGCACCACCTCGCGCTGCGCGCCAACGCGACCGACCGCCCCGTGCAGGCCGACTACATCCTGCAGCCGCCCGCCGACCCGACCCCGACCAGCGGCATCTCGGGCCTGGCCGTCCTGGTGAAGAACCGCGTGCGGCCGCGCGGCATGCGCCGCCTCGGGCTGCCGTGCCAGCTGACGGGCGCGGGCATGGCGATGCGCTTTCCGACGCTGCGCGACGCACCCGCGACCGGCGCGGACATCGTCGAAGACCTGGTGCTCGGCGCCGAGCTCGCGCTCCGCGGCCGCCCGCCGCTGTCGACGAGCCGCGCCGAGGTGTGGTCAGAGCTGCCCGCCGGTCGCGACGCCGCCAAGGGACAGCGCCGCCGCTGGGAGCACGGCCACCTCGCCACGATGGCGCGCTACGCGCCGCGGCTGCTGCTCCACGGCCTCGCCAAGCTCTCGCGCAACCGCGTCGCGATGGGGCTGGACCTGCTCGTGCCGCCGATGGCGCTGCTGGTGCTCGCGACGACGACGTGGGCCGGGGCCGCGGCGATCGCGGCCTCCTACGGACACCCCGCGTGGCCGCTGTGGATCTCGCTCGGCGCGCTCGGCGCCGTCGTCGTCAGCACGCTCGCCGCGTGGGCCGCGCACGGCCGGCACACGCTGCCGCTGCGACACCTGCTGCTCGCGCCGCTCTACGTGCTCTGGAAGGCGCCGCTCTACCTCGCCTTCTTCCTGCGCCGCGGCCAGCGCAGCTGGAACCGCACCGCACGCGGCTAGCGACGGTCACGACCAGTCGAACGGCTCGTCGGCGTCGGCGAACTCGCGCTCGTCCACGCCGAGCGCCTGCAGGGTCGCGAGGTGCAAGCGCGACACGCTGACGTGCCGACGCGACGGGATCCGCCGACCGGACCGGATCGCCCCGCCGCCCTTGCCGGCGACCACGATCGGCAGGTCCTGCTCGCCGTGCTCGTGGCCGTCTGAGATCGAGCTGCCGTAGAAGACCACGCTCTGGTCAAGCAGCCGCTCGCCCCCCTCCTCGAGCGACGCGAGCCGGTCGAGGAAGCGCGCGAACCGCTCGTGGTGCCAACGGACCACCGCGTCATACATGCCGCGCTTCGAGCGCTCGGAGCTCCACTTGGTGACGCCGTCGTCGTCCTCGGTGTCGCCGCGGAAGTCGCGCCAGTGCGACAGCGCGTGCCACGTGCCCTTCACGCCGGGCACAAACTCGCAGTAGCGGTTGCTCTGGCCGTGGTCGAGCATCACCGTCGCGAGCGAGCTCGCCCCGGTCCAGAACGCGAGCACCACGAGGTCTAGCAGCTGGTCGACGTACTCCTCGTGGCTCGCTGGCGACGCGCTCGGCTCCGTGAGCCCGAGCTCCGCAGCCCGGCGCATGCGCGCCTTGGTGTCAGCCGTCGCCGCGAACGCGATGCGCCGCTCAATGCCGCGGATCGCCTCCAAGTACTCGTCGAGCTTCTGCTGATCGGCGCGGCCCATGGTCCGCCGCAGGTCGCGCGCCTGCTGCACGAGGTCGTCGAGCACGCTGCGGTCGGTCTGCGGGCCGGCGCCGAACAGGCGGCGGAAGATCGCGCGCGGCTCGTTCTCGCGGAAGGCAGGCCGCGTCGGGCTGCGCCACGAGATGTGGTTGCGCTGCAGGTCCGCAGCGAAGTAGCCCTCGCCGCGCGTCCCGATCGTCAGCGTCGGCACCACCGACGCCGCGCCGACCGCGCGGGCCGCGACCTGGTCGACGCTCGGGCGGCCGACGGACAGCGCGCGGTGGTCCCACTCGCCGCCGGTCAGCCACGTCGCCGTGCCCGCGCCGTGGCCGTTGCCGGCGGGCGTGTGCAGGCGATCGACGAACAGCAGGTCGTCGCGGCGCGGCGCGAGCGACTTCATCAGCGGGTGCAGCTCGCGCAGCTTGCCCCGCGTCGTCTCCGGCTCCCAGGAGCCCTCCGCGACGCCGTTAGGGAAGTAGATCCACGCGGCGCGGACCTGCGGTCGACGCGGCGCGTCCTGCCCAAACAGCGACGGCAGGTAGGGCAAAGCGAGCGCGCTCGCAGCGCCGGTCAAGAAACGGCGACGGTCGATCATCGGGCCTCCAGCTGCTGGAAACGGAACGGCCGCGAAACGACGACGGCCTCGAGCAGCGCGCCCCACCCCTGCTCGCGCAGGACCACGGCGAGCTCGCGCGCGGTGCGCTCGTCCTGCCAGCCGAGCGGGCGGCAGAGCGCGTAAGACAAGAGGCGCCGCGCGGCCTCGCGCGCCAGGTCGTCGGCGTGGTCCCGCAGCAAGACCTCGCCCAGCTCGACGGCGCCGTCGAAGGTCGCGCCCGACGGCAGCTCCCCCTCGGTGTCCGAGCGGCGCCAGCGACCAAAGCGGTCAAAGCCCTCGAGCGCGAAGCCGAGCGGGTCGATGCGGTCGTGGCACGCCGCGCAGCTCTTGCGCGCGCGGTGCTGCTCGAGCATCTCGCGCAGCGACAGGTCGCGCTCGTGCAGCTCGTCCTCAAACTCGCCCGCGTCGGGCGGCGGCGGCGGCGGCGGCAGCCCGAGCAGCCGCTCGAGCAACCAAGCCCCGCGCAGCACGGGGCTCGTGCGGTCCGGGTACGACGTGCTCGCCAAGATCGCGGCCTTGCCCAAGAGCCCCCGGCGGTAGTCCCGCTCGACCGGGACCCACGCCGGCAGGTCCTCGCGCCGCGCGGTCTTGCGGAAGCGATAGAACTTGGCGAGCTCGGCGCTCATGTAGCTCTGCTCCCCCCCGAGCACTTCGGCGAAGGGGCGCCCGGCGGCGAACAGCCGGTGCACGAACCGCGCCACCTCTTCGCGCATGTCCGCCATCAGGCTGTCGGTCATGAACGGGTTGTCGATCGGGTCCGGCTTGATGCGCGTCCCGAGGCCGCGATACCCGAGCCACTGGCTCGCGAACGCGCGCCCGAACGCGAGCGACTTCGGCGACGCCATCATCCGGCGCACCTCGGCGCGCAGCGCGTCCTCGTCGAGCAGCACTGCCTCGTCAGCGAGCGACATCAAGCGCGCGTCCGGCAAGCTCGACCACAAGAAGTGCGAGAGCCGGCTCGCGAGCGCGTGGGCGTCGACGGGCACCTCGCGCAGGTCGTCGCTAGCGAGGCTGGGGGCGTCCTCCGTGCGCATCAAGAACGACGGCGACCGGAGCAGCGTCTGCAGGGCGAGGCGCAGCGCGTCCCGCGGCGACTCCCCCGCGGCGCGCGCGCGCGAGAACGGCGCCAACGCCGCGCGGCGGCGGTCGTCGTCGAGCGGGCGCCGCCACGCGCGTCGCGCCAGCTCAAGCAACCGCGCCTCGGCCGCCGCGGGGTCGTCGACGTCGACGCCAAGCGAGGACGGGCCGCGCGGCGGGACCGCCTGGGCGACCGCCTGCTCGACCGCGACGCCGGCGCGCTCAAGCCACGTCGCGTGCACGAACGCCGTCGCGCTGCTCGCCTCAAAGCCGCCGTGCACGACCAGCTCTTCGGGCAGCAGCCGCCGCACCTGCGGGTCGTGGCCGAGCAGGTCGCGCAGCGAGTTGCCGAGCTCGTCCCGGGTCAGCCGACGGATCGGCTCGCGGCCTGCGCCGCCGCCGTGCAGGAGCGCGCGCCGCTCGACGTCCGCTAAGAATGACAGCGCCTGCGCGCGCTTGGCCTCGGACAGCTTGCGCCGCGGCGGCATCCCGTCGACCTCGAGCATCGCGCGCACCCGCTGCCAGGTGTGCAGCTCGCGCTCGACCGGGCGCACCGCCAGCACCGCCTCCAGGTCGAGGCCGCCCTTGGCGCGGTCGGCCTTGTGGCACTTGAGGCACGATCGCCGCAGCACCGCTTCGCCAGGGTGCGGCGCCGCGGCTTGGGCGACGAGGCTGGCAGCGAGCAAGAGCGGGGTCAGGAGGCGCATGCGCGAGGGTGCGGAGCGAGCCGCGGCGTGGCTGCCCAGTATAGGGCAGCGACGGCCAACCGTTACGGCTGGCAGGCGGCGCGGCGAGCAGCGCAGCGCCGCAGCAGGTAGGATATTGGCGCCCCCAGCGCACCCAATTCTCCATGAACGTCCGCCTCGCCACCCTCGCCGCCCTGCTGCTCGCAGGCGGCGCCGTCGCCCAAACGCAGACCCGCAGCGTGAACGTCAACGGCGTCACCCGCACCTTCCTGCTCTACGTCCCGCCCAGCTACAGCCCGGCGACGCCCGCGCCCGTCGTGCTGAACCTGCACGGCTGGGCCGGCACCTCGCAGGGGTACATGAACTACGCCGACATGCGGCCGCAAGCCGACGCCGACGGCGTGCTGCTCGCCTACCCGCAGGCGCTGGTCGGGCCGGCGGGCGTGCCAGAGTGGGACAGCGCGGGTCCGTACGCCTGGGGCGGCAACGAGGTCGCCTTCATGGCCGCGCTGCTCGACGACCTCGAAGCGAACTTCTCGGTCAACACCGACCGCTGCTACATCTGCGGGTTCTCATCCGCGTGCTCGGCGGTCTGGGACACCGCGTGCCAGCTCAACGACCGCATCGCGGCCGCGTCGACCGTCGCGGGCGTGCTGTGGAACTGGACACAGCAGAACTGCGCGCCGACCCACCCGACGCCGATCATCACGATCCACGGCACCAACGACAACGAGATGCCCTACGCGGGCTCGCCGTACTCGCTGACGCTGATCGCGACGAGCCAATACTGGTCACAACAGAACAACGGCGACCCCAACGCGGTCACGGTCAGCCTGCCCGACATCGTGCCCGGCGACGGCAGCACCGTCGATCGCCTGACGTGGGGCAACGGCGACAACTGCACCGAGGTCGTGCACTACCGGGTCAACAACGGCCCGCACGAGTGGCCGGGCGTCGCCGGCAACATGGACATCGACGCCACCCAGCTGATCTGGGACTTCTTCGCGAAGTACGACCTCAACGGCGAGATCGGCTGCGCCGGCAGCGCCGGCTTCCAGGCCTTCGGCGCGGGCTGCGCCGGCTCGCCCCAGGTCGCCGTCCCGACGTGCGCGCAGAACAACGCGGCCGGCGGGCAGCTGAACCAGACGACCTCGACAGATGAATACGTCTATCGCGTCGGCACAGGCTCGGCCTCGACGCTGACCAGCTTCGACCTGTTCACGCGCTCGAACACCGGCGGCGCGGTGACCGTGCCCGCGCGCATCTACGCGCCCGGCAGCAGCGGCCCCGGCGCCACGCCCATCGCCACCACGACGATGACCATCGGCCCGACGGCCGGCTTCTACA
The DNA here is from genome assembly GCA_036160175.1 of Planctomycetota bacterium. Taxonomy (GTDB): domain Bacteria; phylum Planctomycetota; class UBA1135; order UBA1135; family UBA2386. Next base: position 6,065 of record JAYYEE010000359.1, on the reverse strand, counting down.
CGGCCAGCTTCGACCCGCCGGTGGCCGCGCCGCCGACGTTCTACATCGGCGTCGACAACACCGCGCAGACCACCCTGCTCAGCGACCTGTCGTTCGGCACGGCCAACCTCGGCTACAAGCGGACCGGCAACGGCGCGTGGAGCTTCCAGATCGTCCGCCCTGGATGGACCGTGCAGTGCACCAACCAGCCGCTGCAGCTCACCCCCAGCATGGGCGTCACAGGCCTGCCGCAGCTGGGGACGAGCTACGCGCCGTCGGTGACCGACGCGCTCGCGGGCACGCCCGCCATCCTGATCTCCGGGCTGTCCGACCAGGTCTGGCAAGGCTCGACGCTGCCGCTGTCGCTCCCGGGCGCGCCTGGCTGCGCCCTGCTCGCCGCTGCGGACGTCACCGCGGTGACGATCACCGACGCTGCCGGCGCGGCCAGCCGCAGCGTGGCGGTGCCCAACGCACAGAGCCTGATCGGCCTGCAGGTGTTCCACCAGTGGGCGATCTGGGACCCCGCCGCCAACGGCCTGTCCATCGTGACGTCCGACGGCGGCGCCGCGACGATCGGCAACTGACCGGCGCCGACGCCCGCTACTTGCGGCGGATCGGCTTGGCCAGCGGGTCGCGTACGGCGACCTCGTCGGCGCCCGGGAAGTCCTCGGGCACCTCATAGGTGACCGCGCCGGTCGCGGCCCACTCGGCGCCGCGCACCAGCGTCACCTGGAACGCGACGCACCGCATCGCGGTCGCGTCGTGGCCGAGCGCGGTGTGGAAGCACCGCCCCTCGCCGAAGTCGATCGCCATCAGCAGCGGCTCGTGCTCCCCGCTGCCGCCGGTCTTCTTGTCGCTGAACGCCGTCGCGAGCACGGTGAGGTTCTCGGCCGGACCGCGCAGGCGGTCGTACAGCTCGTCGGCGCAGTGCAGGAAGCGCTTAGGCAACCCCTTGGTGATCGGGTGCTCGGCGTCCCGCACGTCGAGCGCGAACTCGTGGCGCCGGCCGTGCGAGCCGCCGCGGCCCGGGCCCGTGTCGCGCACGATCTTGCCCTCGCGCCAGCGCACGTAGGGTCCCGACTTCTCGCTGCGGCGGCCCCATCCGCCGACGCCGATCATCCGGTTGTAGTCCTTCCAGTTCGGGAAGGCGTTGTCGGCGGCGTGCACCGAGACGAAGCCGCCGCCCTCGCGCACGTACTTGCTGAAGGCCTCGCGCGCGGCCTTCGGCCACAGCTGCCCGTTGTAGTTCGAGACCACGACGTCGTAGTCGGAGAACTTCGGCGCGAACGCCGCGAACTCCTCCTTGTCGGCCGGCGACGAGATCACCGCGACGTCAAAGCGGCCGCTGTGCTGCAGCGTCGCGCTGAGCAGCGGCGTCGTCTGTCGCCAGTTGTGGTTGTTCTGGCCGTCGATGACAAGCGCCTTGAGCCGCGCCTGCGGCTTCGCGCGCGCTTCGGCGGCCGACTGCGCTGGCAGCGTCGAGGTCGCCGCGAGCGCGAAAAGCGAAGACAAGATCGAGCGATAGAGCATGGAGTTCCTCCGTTGAGCGAACGGCGCCTGAGACGATACCCGCTGCGCGGCTCAGCGACCCTGCTGCGCCGCGCGGAACGCGCGCAGGCCCGCGCTCCCCTCAGCTTTCTGCAGGATCGGCGCGTCTGCCGTGGGCAGCGCCGCCTCCAGCGTCGCGATCACCGCCGCGACGGCCGCCGGCCGCGGCTCGAGCGCCGCGAGGTTGCGCCACTCGTGCGGGTCTCGCTCGTGATCGTAGAGCTCTTCGCTGCCGTCGGCGTAGCGGATGTAGCGCCACCGCTCCGAGCGCAGCGCGTGGTTGCCCGGCCCGAACGTCGTCACCGCGACGTGCGGCCACGCGGCGCCGGGGTCCGCGAGGAGCGGCGCGAGGCTGTGTCCGTCGAGCCCGGGGGCGGCCGCGAGGCCGGCGAGGTCGAGCAGCGTCGGGTAGACGTCGACGAGGCCGACCGGCCGCGTCGACACGCCTGGCTCGCTGCCAGGCGCAGCGACGATCAACGGCACGCGCGTGGACTCCTCCCAGAGCGAGCGCTTCGCCCACCGCTCCTTCTCGCCGAGGTGGAAGCCGTGATCCGAGAGCAGGACGACGATCGTGTCGTCGGCGTGGTCGCTCGCCGCGAGCGCGTCGAGCACGCGGCCCACGCACGCGTCAACGAACGACGTGCTCGCGAGGTAGCTCTGCACCGCGTGCTGCCACTGGTCGTGCTCGAGCAGCCACTCGTGCCGCGGCGCTGGCAAGCCGATGGTCAGCTGGGCGGCGTAGTCCGGCAGGTCCTCGCGGTCACCGGCGGTCACCACGGGCAAGGCCACGTCCGCCTCCGGGTGCAGGTTGAACCATGGCTCAGGCGCATACATCGGCACGTGCGGCCGCCAGAACCCCACCGCCATAAAGAACGGACGGTCGCGGTCCTCCGCGAGCTTCGCCGCGGCCCAGGACGCGACCCGGTGGTCCGGCATCTGCTCGTCGCGCTCGGGGTAGGCGCCCCAGTCCCACAGCGGGTGTCCGATGTCATACGCGAGCTTCGCTTCGGGCCGCGGTCCGAAGCCGCCCATCGCGCCGCCGTACTCGTCAAAGAACGGGCGCTCGTCGCCGTGGTGCACCTTCCCGACGCCGAGGGTCTCATACCCTTCTGCCTGAAAGCGCTGCGCTATCGTCACCGTATCCTGCAGCGACGGCTCGTCCGCCAAGGCCGGCAGCAAGAAGTACATGCCGGTCGTCGACGGCAGCCTGCCGGTCGCGAGCGACGCGCGCGAGGGCGAGCAGACCGGCGCCTGGCAGTGCGCGTTGGCGAACAGGGTCCCCCGCGCCGCGAGGCGGTCGATGTTGGGCGTCTTGGCCTGCGGGTGGCCGCCGAGCGCGCCGACCCAGTCGTTGAGGTCGTCGACGGCGATCAACAGCACGTTGGGCTGGTCAGCCTGCGCGACGGCGGGCGCCACGAGCAGCAGCGCGGCCGAGGTTAGGCGGACACAGAGGCGGGGCATGGCTCCTCAACCTAGCAGTCCGGGACTAAGATGCGCGGCACACACACCACGATGGAACGCTTCTACCCGATTGGTACTCCCGGCCAGCCCTGGACCGACGCCGACAAGGCGCTCTGGGCGCAGCAGCAGGCCGTCCAGCGCAGCTACCGCGACGAGGTGCTCGACAAGGTCGACGCGCTGCGCGACCGCTTCGACGTCACCCAGTACGGCGCGCTCGACGTCGACCCTGCGCGCTACCCGCTGTTCGCGCTGGCGCCCAAGGCGCCGAAGGCCGGGTTGCCGTGGGTGTTGATCACGGGCGGCGTGCACGGCTACGAGACCAGCGGCGTGCAGGGCGCGCTGCAGTTCGCCAAGGACCACGCCCAGGACTACGAAGACCGGGCCAACCTGCTGATCGCGCCCTGCGTCAGCCCGTGGGGCTACGAGCGCGTCCAGCGATGGAACGCCGACGCGCTCGACCCCAACCGCTCCTTCTTCGCCGACAGCGGGTGCGGCGAGTCGACGTCGCTGATGGCGCTGGTCCAGGCCCAGGGCGTGTCTTGGCAGGTCCACCTCGACCTGCACGAGACCACGGACACCGACGAGACCGAGTTCCGCCCGGCCAAGGCCGCCCGTGACGGGGAGGCGAACGAGCCTGGCACCATCCCCGACGGCTTCTACACCGTCGGCGACAGCGAGAACCCGCAGCCGGCGTTCCAAGCGGCGATCATCGCGTCGGTGGCCGAGGTCACGCACATCGCGCCCCCCGACGAGAACGGCCAGATCATCGGCGCCGACGTCGAGCAGGACGGCGTGATCCACTACCCAGTCCACAAGCTCCGCCTGTGCACGAGCGTCACCGACGCGCCGTACAACAGCACCACCGAGGTCTACCCCGACAGCGACAAGGTGACCGACGCGGACTGCAACCGCGCGCAGGTCGCGGCCGTGCGCGGCGCGCTCGACCACGTGCTCGCGCAGTAGCTGCTCCGCCCTAGGAACAAACGCGCGGGCGCCGCTTGGGGCTCCGCGCTGCTCAGCGGCGGGTGACGGTCGTCATCACGGCGGTCGACATCACGACGAGCGCCGCGGCCGCCTGGGCTGCCGTCACGGCGGCGCCCATCACGCCACCGTCCACTTTACCCGCCGCGATCGCGTCGATGCGCTCCTCGCACGCCGCGACCCGGCCGCGGCCGAAGATCTTCGCGAACATATTGCTGTGTCGCGCCACGGTCACCAAGGCTGCGATCCTAGGACTGACGTCGCGGGCGTCCGTGAAGAGGACCCGCTCGAGCTCTTGGATCAGCGCGCGCTCGACCTCGGGGACGACCTCCGGATACACGCGGACCCGGAAGATCCAGAGCACCTTCTTCTCGACCATCCGCAGGACGCCACGGTCGCAGAGCCGCTGCGCGGCTGCGTGATAGAGATCTGCGAAGCGGAGCCGCGCCGCGCCCTCGAGGCCAGGGACCTTCACACGGCCGATATGGTGCAGCGCGTGCTTCGCCGCGATCGGCCGCTTGGCGTCCAAGAAGAGCTTCAGGCAGCCGTCGAGCAAGACGTCGTCGAGCGGGCGCTCGTCCACGACGGTGCACGTATCCGCCTCGACGTCGACCGCCAACCGCTCTTCCAGGACCAGGTCGCACAGCACGGCGCCTGCGAGGACAAGGTCCCAGAGGCTTACGCTGATGGTCCCCTGCTCGTCCTTGACGATCAGGAGCAGCGCCATCTCGTAGATCCGGAGAGGAGATCCGCCTAAGTCCACGACGACATGGTATCTAGCGCACGCCGACACTGTGCAGATCGCATCGAATCCAGCAGGTGACTGCGGGCGAAGCGCCCGCATGCGCAACCTCCCGCTGCTCCTCCTCACCGCCTGCGCCGTGCCCGCCCAACAACCCGAGCCCCTCGCCGCCGAGCGCGCGCTGGCCGACTTCTCGAAGCCAGGAGAAGGGTCGCGCTGGCGCACGGTGCTCGACGGCGTCATGGGCGGGCGGTCGACCGGCAGCTTCGACGTCCGCGACGGCCGCATGGTCTTCACGGGCGTGCTGAACACCAACGGCGGCGGGTTTTCGTCGGTGCGACGACGCGGCGGACTCGACCTCGGCGTCGACGGCGAAGTCGGCGTGCACCTGCGCGTCCGCGGCGACGGCCGCAAGTATACGCTGCGGCTGCGGCAGCCGACGGCGCAACGCCGCTACGCGGCCTCCTACCGCACGCAGTTCGAGACCGAAGCAGGTGACGGCTGGCAGGACGTCTACGTCCCCTACAGCGCGCTGCGGCCGACGTGGCGCGGGCGTAACCTGGACCTCCCGCCCGTAGACCCATCCAAGGTCGACGAGCTCGGCGTCTCGATCGATGACAAGATCGACGGTCCGTTCCGGATCGAGATCCAACAGATCCGTACCTACGCTGCGTTCGACCTCGGCGCGCTGCGCGACGTGCGACGCCCGCTGGTCGTCTTCGCGGCGAACGCCCAGGACCCTCGCGCTGTGCAGCAGCTGGCGACCGCCCAGCGCGACGCCGACGGCTTCGCGGAGCGTGAGATCACGCTCGTGGTCGTCTACGACGACGGCGCGGCGTTCGCAGGCGCCCGCCCGCTGCGCGCGCAGGACAGCGCCGCGCTGCGCGAGCGGTTCGCGCGCAACCGCAGAGGCGCGAAGGATGGCTTCACCGCGCTGCTGATCGGCAAGGACGGCGGCGTCAAGCGCACGGCGCACGAGCCGCTGGCAGCAGCCGACCTGTTTGCGCAGATCGACCAGATGCCGATGCGGCGGCGCGAGGTGCGCGAGCGCCGTCGCTAGCGCAGGTAGCCGGTCATCTCGAGATACCCGCGCCCGCGGACCGGCCGCCCCGCGCGCGTGCCTTGCACCCCGACCGCGCCCTCCCAATAGCGCACCAGCGTGTGCAGCTCTTGGTCCGCGAGCAGCGGCGTGACCTCGAGGTCGAACGCAGGCTCCGCGCACTGCAGGCGCCAGCCGGCAGGATAGGCCGCGCCGCCGTCCGGCGCGGTCCACTCGCCCACCGGGGTCGCCGTGACGTTCTGCGGGAGGAGACGGGTCGCGTCCCCGTTCGCCGCGACGAAGCAGCCGCGACTC
>JAYYEE010000358.1:0-11400 GCA_036160175.1 Planctomycetota bacterium | reverse complement strand
TGACCCTGCGCGGGTCGGACCGCCTGACGCGCCGATCTCACCGCGATCTCCCATGTCTCGGCGGCAAGCGGTCGCGGTGTTCGAGTCGGCGATCCAATCCCGGCTCCAAGACCTCCTATCGCGCGAGCTGAAGGACCAGGGCCTCAGCTACTACACGATCGGCAGCTCGGGCCACGAAGCGAACGCCATCCTCGGCGAGCTCACCCGCGCTACAGACACCGCGTTTCTGCACTACCGCAGCGGCGCGTTCATGGCCGCGCGCTTGCGCAAGGGCAGGGGCGAGACGCCGTTCTTCGACGCCATGCTGAGCTTTTGCGCCTCAGCCGAGGACCCCATCAGCGGCGGCAGGCACAAGGTGCTCGGCTCCGCTTCGATGCACGTCCCGCCGCAGACCAGCACGATCGCCAGCCACCTGCCAAAGGCGCTCGGCTTCGCCATGGCGCTGCAGCGCCTCGAGCGTCAAGGCATCAAGCCGCCCAGCGGCGTCCCGTTCGACTCGATCGTCTACTGCAGCTTCGGCGACGCCTCAATGAACCACGCGACGGCGCCGGCCGGCCTGCACGGCGCCGGCGCCGCAGTGATGCACAAGCAGCCGTGCCCGATCTTGTTCGCGTGTGAAGACAACGGCATCGGCATCTCGGTCCGGACGCCTGACGACTACGTCGCGCGGATGATGCAGCAGCGGCCAGGCATCCAATACTTCGCGTGTGACAGCCAAGACTTCGCAGGCGTCTGGAGCACGGCACAGGAAGCGATCGACTACGTGCGGACGCAGCGCAAGCCGGCGTTCTTGCACACGAAGACCGTGCGCTTGATGGGCCACGCTGGCTCAGACGTCGAGACCAACTACATGCTCCCAGAGCACATCGAGGCGAACGAAGCCCGGGACCCGCTGCTCGGCTTCGTCGACCTGCTGCTCTCGACCGGGGCGATCAGCCGCGAGGACCTCGTCGCGCTCTACGAGGACACCGACCGCCGCCTGCGCCGCGCCGCCAACGAGGCCAGCGCGCGACCAAAGCTGACCACCGTCGAGCAAGTCATGGCGCCGCTGGCGCTGCCCGCGGCCGACCAGTGCGCGGTCCGCGTGGCCGAGCGTGAGCAACGACTCGAAGCGTTCGGCAACCGCTTGCCCGAGGAGGACGGACGCGGCCGCCACCTCGCATACCGCATCCCGCAGGCGCTCACCGACATCTTCACCGCGTACCCGAACACGTTCTTGTTCGGCGAGGACGTCGCGCGCAAGGGCGGCGTCTACCACGCGACCAAGGGGCTCTATGACAAGTTCGGCGGCGGCCGCGTGTTCAACACGATCCTGGACGAGACGACGATCCTCGGCCTCGGGCAAGGGATGGCCCAGGCCGGCTGCCTGCCGTTCCCAGAGATCCAATACCTCGCCTACCTGCACAACGCGATCGACCAGCTGCGCGGCGAGGCCGCGTCGCTGCAGTTCTTTAGCACCGGCAAGCGCCACGGCGACCTGCACGGTCAGACGGCCAGCTTCCAGAACCCGATGGTCATCCGGATCGCCGGCTTGGCCTACCAGAAGGGGTTCGGGGGCCACTTCCATAACGACAACTCCATCGGCGCGTTGCTCGACATCCCCGGCATCGTGCTCGGCGTCCCCGCGCGCGCCGACGACGCCGCGACGATGCTGCGGACGATGACGTCGCTCGCGTTTGATCACGGCAAGGTCTGCATCTTCTTGGAGCCGATCGCCCTCTACATGCAGAAGGACCTGCACGAAGCAAACGACGGCGGCTGGCAGTTCGGGTATCCGCCGCCAGCCGAGGTCATGCCCTTCGGCCGCGCGCGCGTCTACGAACCCAACGACGACGACCAGCTCACGATCGTGACCTACGGCAACGGGCTGTGGATGAGCCTGCGCGTCCAGCGCCGCCTGCGCGAGCAGGGCATCAAGGCCCGGGTGCTCGATCTGCGGTGGCTGATGCCGCTGCCCATCGAGGAGGTCATCGAACACGTCGGGGCGACGGGCCGCTGCCTGATCGTCGACGAGTGCAGACAGAGCCACGGCGGCCCCAGCCCGATGTTACTGACCGCCCTCGCGCAAGCGCCTGACCTGCGCGGCTGCCGGCTCAAGCGCGTCGCTGCACACGACAGCTACGTCCCGCTCGCCGCGGCCGCCAACTTGGTCCTCGTGCAAGAGCCAGACATCGAGCGCGCCGCCCAGGAGCTGTGCGCAGAGGAGGTGCAGCGATGACGAAGCCGACTGCCGTGCTGTTCTGCCCAGGGCGAGGCTCTTACACCAAGGAGGAGCTCGGCTTCGTCGGGCGAACGGTCCGCTCCGGGCCGGTCGCGGACGCCTTGGCGGCTTCGGACCACGCGCGCCGCGAGCAGGGCCGGCCGACGCTCACGGAGGTCGACGCGGCCGAGCGGTTCCGTCCGAGCCAGCACCTCGACGGCGAGAACGCCGCCGAGCTGATCTACTTCGGCACGATGGCGCACGTCGAGCAGCTGCGCGAGCGCTACGACATCCTCGCCGTAGCCGGCAACTCCCTCGGCTGGTACACCTCGCTGCCAGCCAGCGGCGCGCTCGACCCGACGAGCGGTTGGCGCCTCGTCGCGACGATGGCCGCCCTGCAGAAGCAGGTGAAGGGCGGCCAGGTGTTGATGACCACGGTCGGCGCAGACTGGCAGACGAACATGACGCTGCGCGTCGCCGTCGACGCGACGCTGCAGGGCCTGCGAGATCGCGGGCACGACTACTTCTGCGACTACAGCATCCGTTTGGGCGGGCACGAGGTGCTGGCAGGCACCGAGGCCGCGACCCGGGAGCTGCGCGCCGCCCTGCCCAAGGTCCAGGTCGGCGACCGGGAGTTCCCGTTCCGGCTCGCGGGTCACGGTCCCTTCCACACCAGCCTCTGCCTGGAGACCGCCAAGCAGGCGGCGCAGATGCTGTCCGACCTGCCGATCCAGACACCGCGCTGCCACCTCATCGACGGCTTCGGCAGCGTGCACTCCCCGTGGTCTGCCGACCCACGGGCGCTGCTGCGCTACACAGTCCATGAGCAGGTCGTCGAGACGTTCGACTTCTCTGCGTGCGTGCGCACGGCGATGCGCGAATTCCAACCCGACGTCCTGCTGTGCGCCGGCCCAGGGTCGTCGCTACGCGCCCCAGTCGGCCACTGCGTGCTCAAAGAGGGCTGGCGCTCGCTGCGGGACCGCGACGCCCTCTTCTCATCAGGCGTCGTCGCGGTCGGCTGAGGCCGTACTCCTAGAGGGCGATCTCGAGGCCGATCGCCGAGCCGAGCGTGAACGCGCTGTTCACGGCAGAGCCAGCGCCTTGCAGCGCGAACGGCGCCCCTAGTAGCGCGGGCACCATCGGCACCGTCAGCAAGACGTCGAGGCGCTCCCCGGACACCGGGCACTCCTCGATCGCGAACGCCGTACCCTGGTCGAGCAGCAGCGTGCCGACAACAGTCTGCGTCGGCTGCGCGGTTGAGGAAGCTGCCAGCAGCCCGCCCCAGCCGCCTTCGAGGGCGACCGAGACCCTCGATGTCTGGCCCATGCAGAGCGGCGAGTCGAGCCAAACCTGCGGCACCGTCGTGTCCACCTCAAGCGATGCGAGGTTGGGATCCGACTGGCCGTCGTTGCCGAGGATCGCCTCGAGCCCCGTGATCGAGCCTGACAAGAACTGCCCGAAGAAGCCCGTCATGATGGACTGGCTGCGCGCGAACACCGCCGGGTTGTTCGAGTTGAGCCCGACGAGGTTCATGTGGTCGCAGGCCGGCCCCATCTCGTAGTGGAACTTGAGCCCGTCCCTCGGCGCCAGCGAGTGGTAGTACGGGCTAGCGTGGCTGTTCGGTGGAGTCAGCGTGTCGCCCTGGCCCGAGACGAGGCCGAGCGGCACGTCGATGGTGTAATTGGAGATCGCCAGCGCCGGGTCGACGGGCGCGAGCCCCAGCGCGCACCGGAAGCCGGGGTTAGGAGGCGAGACCTCAGGGTCGGTGTTGAGCACATACGCGATCACCGACGCGCCCATCGAGTGCCCCAACAGACCGACGCGGGTGTAGTCGAACATGGACGCAAACGGGCTGGCCGGGTTGAGCGCCTCGTTCCCGATCGCCTTGTAGACCGCGCGCGTGTCCTCCAGCAGGGTCTGATACGACCACTGCGCCGTGTTCAACATGACCGCGACAAAACCCGCCTCCGCGAGCGTGTCTCCGATCGCAGCGTAGTCATCTCCGATCATGCCGTAGCCGTGGAGGAACACGACCACCGGATAGCCGCTGGGGTTCGACGGCGTCGCGATCGGCGCGTTGACGCCCGCTTGGACGGCCGGGTAATGCACGCACGCGTCGATCATCGTCGAGCCCACACCCATGGGGTTGGGCCACGAGACGTTGCTGATGCCTACGGGGTGCTGGGCCACGAGCGCGCTCGAGAGCAGGGCGCAGGTGATGGACAAGTTCCGGAGTTGCCGCATGGAAGCTCGCTTGGGTGTCGGTCAGAGGAGAGCCGTATAGGCTAGCTAGAAGGCCGATCCCGGCAAGCTAGCGACATGTTGCGCTGGACCGAGGATGCCGGAAAAGGGCTAGAACGCGCAGGGGCGCCCTCCTCCGCGCGCCGCGCCAGCGCAGCTGCAGCGCCGCGGGATCTGGCCCGGGAGAGCGGCGCGGAAGTGCGTTCGCAGCGATGGCTTCGGGCGCACAAGTCGCGACGACGAGCCCACCAGGCGCGACGCCACCGGCGCCGAGCGCTCCCCCACGGCAGCCACCGGCGCCGCGCGCGCCTAGCCAAAGAGCCAACCCAGGCAGCGCCCTGCGACAAACCTGGGACGTCTCTAGCGCGGGCTCGCGGCGCGGCTGACGCGCGCGACGACCTCCGGCTGCTTGTCCGCAGCGTCGTAGTAGCGGACGAAGCGGACGACCTCTTCCGCGATCATGCCGCGCATCGGCGCGACCCAAGCGGGCGGCACCGACTGATACAGGAGGGTCGCGCGGACCTCCCACCGCCCGCGCGCCGCCGCGCCGACCGGGATGCGGCACGACACGCGATCGCTCCCGCCGATGAAGTCAGGGTCGCCGTTCAGACCGACCGGCCCGATCCCGCGCGCCAGCGGACTGTCTTGGCGGAAGCCGCGCGGCAGCAGCCGCGTGTCCTTCCGCCGCTCATGCATCTCCGTGAGGTGCGTGGTCGGCTGTCCCGTCGCGTCATTCGCCACGAGCTCGTAGACGACGACATCTGCGACCGATCGGACGACAGCGGGGTGCTCGATACGCTGCTCATCCTCAACCCCAACCAGCCGCCCCTCCGCGTCCGTCGCGCCGCTGACAAACGCGACCTCGCCGCCGACCAAGACCTCGACGCGCAGCCAAGCGCGGCGCGCGGGGTAACCGGTCGGGAACTTGTGACCGGTCAGATTCTCGACCTCCAGCTCGAAGCGGAGCTCGTCGCCGACGAGCTTGACCTCTCCGAGGGTCAGACTAGCGGTGCGCTCCGCCAGCTGCGCGCGCGTCGCTGCGGCCATCGCCTCGAGCTGCGCAGGCTCAGCCTCGACGTAGAGGTCGCCGCGATGCTCGCGGAGCATGTCCAGCATGAACGCGTTGCCGCCCACGAACGCGTGGCTGCGGTAGCCCGCCCGCTCTGGGATCCGAAAGTCGAAGCCCATCGGGGTGCGCGCGATACGCGTCGCGGGCAGCGCCGCCATGTGGCACTCCTGGCACGATCGCGCGACCGCTGGGTCTGCGCCCTCAGCCTCGTCGTTGAAGACGCTGTTGCGCCACTCAAGGTAGGGCGTCTGCTCAGGGAACACCCGCCCGTGGTGCTCCGGGAGCAGCGTGTGGCACGTGGCGCAGAGCGCGGAGCTGCGGAGGTGCTCGCCAGCGACCGGCGTGTATTGGACCTGCCCGCGCATCGGCCGCGTGTCGACGTCGGCGTAAGGGCCATAGATCAAGAGCTCGCGGTTAAAGCTCGGGCGTCCCGAGAACGTGCGCGGCTCGCCGAGGCCGTCCGGCGAGATCATGTGGCAGACCGTGCAGGAGACCCCGTCGTCCGCCTCGAGCTCGTCGACCGCGTCCGCTAGGCGCGGGGGCGGCTCGCCGTCATAAACGCGTTGATGGTGGACCATCGGCGTGTGGCAACGCAGGCAGAGCTCCTGAACCTCTTCGCCCGCGACCGCGGTCTCCTTCTGCATCTGCGCGCGGAAGTACGGGTCGCGGAACGAATTGGCCATCATCGTGGCCTGCCACGTGAAGTAGGGCGAGACGTCGACCTCGTCGCCCACCTTCATCGCGTCGGCGCCAGGCGCGGCGATGTGGCAGACCGCGCACGCATCCGAGGTGGTGAAGAGCGGGTCGCGGTGCGGATCACGAGGCCCTTGGTTGGTCGCGAGGTCCGATCGCGTCGCCGTGCAGACGGCGACCGCGAACGTGACGGCGAGGATGGGGGCGAGCGGGCTCATGTGCGCTGGGAGTCTACCTGTTCTGGCGGAACCGCAACCGGCGCGCGACCGGCAGGGCGCTCGGGCGCGTGATTCTCGACTTGAGGCGTCGGCAGGCATGTCCGTAGAGTCCGACGATGGCCACCCGACGCTACGGCACGATCGTCCGCCACCTCAAAGAGGACCCGGACACCGCCGCCGAGCTCGCGGCGAAGCTCCCCGACGAGCAGCTGATCGAACTCGCCGCCGCCCTCCGCGATGAGATGCAGACCCGCGCGCGAGAGAGCGGCGACGCGGACGCAGTGATCGAGGCGGCCTTTGAAGCTGGCTTCGCCAGGGACGGCCTCGGCGTCCTCCCGTGGGTCGAGCCGCCGTTCGTCGTCTGCCCGGGCGGCCTCGTCGGCAAGAACCGCGGCAGCCACAAGTGCCAGTTCGTGTCCGCCGACGAGAGCTGGGTCTGGGAGAGCAGCGACCTCATCCGTGAAGACAAGCGCTCGTCTCCAGGGAAGGACGAGGGGTTCCGCGCGATCGCGCTGCTGCCGATCGTCGAGGGCATGCAGCTCGACGTGGTCCGCGCCCGCATGAAGCAAGGCCAGCACAACGTCGAGCGGGTCACCAGCATGACCGTCCGCCGCGGACGCCTCGTCGAGGTCGAGCAGCGGGATGTCTCCGCGCGCGGCGCGCGTTGACGTTGTAGCGCGCTGCTCCTTGGTCCAGACTCCACACGTGCCCCGACGCAGCCGACAGCCCGACCCCGCCGAGCAGACCTTCGACTGCCGGCACTTCGGCGTCTGCGGCGGCTGCTCGCTGCTCGACCAACCCGTCGCGTGGCAGCTGCACGACAAGGTCGCGCAGTGCGAGGCGATGCTCGCGCCGTTCCTCGGCGAGCTGCGGGTGGCGCACGAGCTCCCGCGGCGGCCGCAGCGCTGGTTCCGCTCCCGGCTGCTCTACCCCGTCAAGCAAGACCGAGAGCGCCAGCCGGTCTTGGGCATCTTTGAGTATCGCAGCCACCACGTGGTGCCGATCGCAGAGTGCCAGACACAGGACCTGTGGCTCACCGAGCTCGGCAAGCGCGTCGAGGGCATCTTGCGCGAGCTGCGCCTCGAGGGCTTCCAGCCGAGCCGCCGCCGCGGCGTCGCCAAGGCATTCTGGGCCCGGCTCGCGAGCGGCACCGGCGAGGTGCTCGCCGGGCTCGTCACGCGGCCGGGGCCGTTCCCGGACGGGCCCCGCTTCGCGGACCTGCTCGAAGCGGCCGCGCGCGAGCTCCCGCAGCGGGGGCGACCGCGGCGGCTCGTCGGCGTGATCCACTCGATCAGCGACCGCGAAGACCAGTTCCTCTTGGGCGACCGCCACGTCCCCCTGCGCGGCCGTGACCACGTCGTCGACGAGCGCGACGGGCTGCGGTTCCGCGTCAGCGCCGGGAGCTTCTACCAGATCCACAGCGGCGCCTACGAGCTGCTCTACGCGCCGGCGATCGCGATGTGCGGCGACGTCCACGGCAAGCGCGTCGTAGACGGCTACGGCGGCATCGGCGCGTTCGGCCTCCGCCTCGCGCGGGCAGGCGCCGCGGACGTGCTGGTGGTGGAAGATAACGCCGCGGCGTGCCGAGACGCCGAGGCGAACGCGAAGGACAACGGCCTCGCGCAAGTCAGGGTGCAGCGCGCGTCGTTCCCCGATGCAGACCTCCCTGAAGACGTCGACGTCATGGTCGTCGACCCGCCGCGGTCCGGCCTGCAGCAGGCCGGCGTCGACGCGGTGCTGCGGAGCCGGCCCCGTCGCCTCATCTACGTCGCCTGCGCGGCCGAGGCGTTGGCGCGCGACCTCCATCCGCTGACCGCCAGCGGCTACGCGCTCGCGGACGTCCGGCTCTGCGACCTGTTCCCGCACACCGAGCACGTCGAACTCGTCGCCTGCCTCGAGCGGCGCTAGGCTTGCGGCGGCGGCCCCGACCGCCGACCACGCCGATGCAACGCTACGTCCTCGTCGCCTTCTCGGCGCTGCTGCTCGCTGCCGCTGCGCCCGCCCAGAACCAGCCTCCGCGCCTCGAGGCCGACAACCTCGCGCTGGGCAAGATGTGGACGTTCGAGAACCCGCCGCTCGCGTATCTCGAAGACGAATACGGCTTCAAGCCCGACCAAAAGTGGCTGGACTCGCTGCGGCTCGGCGCGCTCCGGCTCGGTGAGCGGGACAACCCGTGGTGCTCGGCGTCGTTCGTCTCGCCCAAGGGCCTGATCATGACCAACCACCACTGCGTGCGGGACCAGATCGCGACGATCCCGGGCCCAAACGACTGGGTGAAGGACGGCTTCGCGGCGACGGCGTTGCGTGACGAAGTGCCGATCCCTGGCCTGACCGTGCACCAGCTCATCGCCCAAGAGGACGTCACGGCGCGCGTCGAGGCGGGGATCATCGCGGGCGACGACCCGGCCGCGGCGGCCAATAAGCGCGCCGCCAACATCCAGGCGATCGAAGCCGCCGCCGACGAGGCGCACCCCGGCCACATGCACCAGGTCGTGGCGCTGTATCACGGGGCGGCGCACCAGCTCTACCGCTACCGGGTCTGGGACGACCTCCGCTTAGTGGTCGCGCCGCACCTGCAGACCGCCCACTACGGCGGCGACCCGGACAACTTCACGTATCCGCGCTGGAGCATCGACTTCTCGTTCCTGCGCGCTTACGTCGACGGCGCGCCGGCGGAGACCGCGGCGCACTACTTCCGCTGGCGGCAGCAGGGCGCTGAAGACGGCGACCTGGTGTTCGTGCCCGGCAATCCGGGCAACACCAACCGGCAGCTGACGCTGCAGCAGCTCGAGCTGCAGCGCGACCTAGAGTATCCGATGGTCGTCGAGCAGTTCGCCAACAGCATCGAGATCCTCGCGCCGTTCAAGGATCGCGCACCGGGTCTGCTGACGACCCTGCTGAGCTGGCAGAACAGCTACAAGGCCCTCAAGGGGATGCTCGACGGCCTGAACGACGAAGGCCTGATGACGAAGAAGCGCCGCAACGAGCTGCACTTCCGCGGGGCTGTCTCGGAGAGCGTCGCGCTCGGCGCGAAGTACGGCGACCTCTGGCGCGAGGTCAACAAGCTCGTCCAGCAGCAGAAGGAGCTGCTCCCGCAGGTCATGTTCTATCAGCCCGGGTTCTCGCCGGTGCTGCAGCGCGGCCTGCTGATCGCTGAAGCGCTGGACGAGAGCGTCGGCGACGCGCGGCGCGACGCCGCGCGGCAGCAAGCGCTGAACTTCGCCGGCGGCAGCAGCGCGCTGACGCACCAGCTGCTGGTCGACCAGTTCCGCCGAGCTGCGCGGTGGCTCCCGCGTGACGACCGCCTGCTCGAAGCCGTCGGTGGCCAACACCGTGACGGCGGCTCCATGACCGTCGATTGGGAGGCCGCGCTCGCAGCGTTGCGCCGCAGCAAGCTGACCCGCGACGCCTTCGTCCGCGACCTCCTGAGCGCTGAGGCCGCCGCGGAGCGCTGGGCGTCTGAGCCCGACCGCGCCGGGGGCCTCGCCACAGACCCCGGCGTCCGCGCCGCGCGCGCGCTGTGGGCGCTCAAGCGCCGCGCCGAGCAGCGCCAAGAAGCCGTCGACGCGGGCCTCGCAGAGCAGGGCGCGCGCCTCGGCCGCGCGCTGTTCGCGGTCTACGGGGACGACGTCAGCCCTGACGCGACCATGACGCTGCGGTTCTCCGACGGCCGCGTCTGTGGCTACGACTACAACGGTACGTTGGCGCCGTGGGCGACGACGTTCTACGGCCTCTATGGGCGCGGCGCCTCGTTCGGCAATGAGTACCCGTTCGACATCCCTGCGCCGTGGCTCAAGCAGCAGGGCGCCATCGATCTGTCCGCGCGTGTCTGCTTCGCGAGCACCAACGACATCGTCGGCGGGAACTCTGGCTCGTGCGTCGTCGACCAAGAACTGCGCGTCGTCGGCCTCGTCTTCGACGGCAACATCGAGTCGCTCGCCAACGACTTCTACTTCTCCCAGGACGTCCCGCGGGCCGTCAGCGTGCACACCGACGCGATCGTGCAGGCGCTGCAGCACGTCTACGGCATGGGCCGGGTCGTCGAGGAGCTGCGAGCGGGCGCTGGCCGCTAGAGGATGTCGAGCACGCCCGTCGTGCCGTTGGTCATCGTGTCGATGCCCGTCGCGTAGTTAACGTCGACGCTCAGCGGGACGTTCCACGGCAGCGTGTCCTTATCCGCCACGCCGCCCAGCGCTGCCGCGACGAAGGCGCGGCTGATCTTGGTCAGCTCCTTGTCGGCGGTCAGCGCGACGAGCCGATCGATCGCGCGGCGGTCGCCGATCCGCCCGATGGCGGACGCGACGGCAGCCAGCACCGCCTGGCTCTCGCTCTCCTCCAGCAGCCGCATCAGCTGGTCGCTCGCCAGCTGGTCGCCGAGCATCCCGAGCGCGACGGCGCACTGCTGCAGCAGGAACGGGCGCCGCGTCGACCTCGCCATGATCTCCGCCAGCGTCTCCGCGGCCTTGCCGTCTTGCAGCAGTCCGAGCCCGATCGCGAGGTAGCCCGCAGACCACTCGTCCCCCTCATGCTCGCGCAGCAGCCGCAGCATCGTCGGCGCGGCGTCGCCGAGCCCGGCCAACCCAACCGCGACCGCGAGCGCAGAGCGGAGCTCCGTCGAGCCCGCGTCTTCTAGATCGTCGAGCAGCAGCTCCCCGATGAAGACGTCCGGCGTACCCGCGGCCGCCTTGCGACGCGCCTGCAAGCCGAGCCCGATCGCGGCCCAAGGCTTCAGCGTCAAGGGCGCGCGCCCGTAGGCCTTAACGAGGAAATCACGATTGGACGCGCCGCCGATGCGCCCGAGCGAGATGGCGGCGAGCTGCTTCGCCGTCTGGTCCCTACCGGCGGCGTAGTGCTCACGCAACGCCTCGCTGAACACCGCGTCCTCAGCGTGCGCCTCGGCGGGCGCTGCGAGCCGGCCGAGCGCGATCGCGCAAGACTGCAGGATCGGCGCGCCGCGGCGCTTCCTGGCGTTGAGCGTC
>JAYYEE010000357.1:0-18617 GCA_036160175.1 Planctomycetota bacterium | reverse complement strand
GGCACGAGCTCGGTGATCCCAACGCCGTTGACCAAGAGGCGCTTCTTCATGCCCTCGCCGAACGCGACGACGCTCGCGGTCGAGTCTCGCCGGACCACGGCGTTTTGGTAGACGCTTGGGTCTTCGTGCGTCCGAGTGCTGAAGATCGCCAGCAGCAGCGCGCCGACTGCGGCCGCCTTCGCCACCAAGTCCGCCGCGTTGCGCCGCGCGGCGACGCCGAGCAAGAAGAGCGGGTAGACGAGCGCCATCGACAGCAAGGCCCACTTGACGCCTACCAAGGGTAAGAGCACGTAGCCGCTAAACAGCGGCCCGAGGATGCAGCCGAGGACGTTGACGGCGTATGCCGCGCCGGCAGCGCCCGGCTCACCGCGCGCGTGCTCGTCGACGAGCTGCGGCGTCATGTAGCCGAGCAACATCGAGATCGGCACCAGGCTGAGCAAGACCACGATCGGCAGGTCGTGCCATCGCGGGTCGTTGCAGACGAGCGGGAGCAGCGCGCCGAGGAACAGCAACGGCAGCAGCGTCGCCGCGTCAGCCGCGCGCCCCCGGCGCAGGTGCAGGCGGTACAGCGCAGAGCCCAGCCACGTCGCCAACAGGTAGGTCGTCAGCACAGCGGCGAACGCGTAGATCGTGGTCTGCAGCACCGGCGTGAACGCGCGGGTCCAGACGACCTCCATCGCCATCGACGTGAACCCAGTGGCGAACAACAGCGACAGCCTGAGCCGGCGCCCCCCGCCCGCCGGCGCGCCTTCGATCGGCGCCGCGCCAAGCCGACGCGGCGGCGCCGCGGACCGCTCCCCGCTGCCGGCGAGCCGCGGCATCATCATCGCGACGACGCCGATCAAGACGTTGAGCGCCGCGGCTACGAGCAGCGTCTGCCGGAAGCCCAGCAGCTCAATGAGCACCAGCGCGGTGGTCAACGCACCTGCCATCGCGCCGATGACGTTGCCTAAGTAAAGGTAGCTGAAGGTCTCTTCGTCGCCCTTCGTGGCCGCCCGAAGGAAGGCCATCATCAGTGGGAACGTGGCGCCCATCAGCGTCGTGAACGCGAGGATCGAGAGCGTGATCACCACCGCCGACGCGCCCAAGTAGCTCGCTGAAGACGCCTCTCCGAGGCCGCGCAGCCACGCCTCGCCGACGCCGAACGCCCACGGCACCACCAGCGCGCCCGCGCCGATGCCGAACTCGGCCACTCCGTAGCCGATCGCGGCCGCGCCTGGGGACCGCTTCGTGAGCGCGTTGCCGACGCGTCCCCCGAGCCAAGACCCGAGCGCCAGGCCGAGCATGAAGACGCTCAGCAGCACCGAGAGGACGGGGGTGACGATGCCGAAGTCGGCGAACGCGAGGCGCAGCCAGACGACCTGATAAAGCAGGCCGCAAAAGCCAGACGCGACGAACAGCAGGAAGGCTATGGGGCGGAGCACGGGAGTGCTATATCGGCGACCGAGCGAGATCAGCGGAGGAGTCTAGCCGCTGCGCTTGTCGGCAGGCTCGTCATTCCCGTGGCACGGGCTGTTCAGCGCCCGAACGCCGCCAACAGCTCTTGTAGCCGCTGCATCGCACGCATGTGCAGCGACCGCACCGTGACCTCTTTGTCGTAGCCGAGCTCAGGCGCGATCTCGGCGAAGCTCTTGCCTTGGAACATGCGCAGCTCGATCACGCGCTTGTGCTTCTCGCTCAGCTCATCGAGCGCGCTGTCGACCGCGGTGCGCAGCTCCTGGAAGCGCACCAACATGCTCTGCCGCTCGACGCGCTCATCTTCGAAGCGCTCCCGGCCGCCCTGCTCGTCGAAGTCCCCGAGGTGCTGCACGTTTCCGCCGCCGCGCTTCTGCGCGCGCGCGCGGCGCCAGTAGTCCTTCAGCTTGCGGTCTGCGATCGTCCGGACCCAACCGCTGAACGACGCGCCTGGCTCGACCTCGAAGTCGCCGATGTCACGAAAGACCTGCAACATGACCTCCTGCAGCAGATCATCGCGGCTCTTATCCGTCGGCAAGTTCTGGCCGTAGGCAGCCTCGCTCACCCACTTCGCGACCTTCTCCTGGAGGTTTGACCACGACACCTCGCCGTCGTCACCCTGCACGTTCTGCACGTGCTGGAGGGTGCTCGACAGCTCTTCTTCGGGCTTGGCAGGATCATCCGGCGGCGTCGACTCCATAGGTGGCACCATATCGCAACGCCTATCTGGCCGCATCGACGCAGCGCGAACCGCGATCGCGCCAGCGCGAGCAGTGCGCTACTTTCCTGTGTCCATGGAGGAGCCAGCGCGCATCGGCATCGTCGACATGGGCTCGAACGCCATCCGCTTCCTCATCGCCGAGGGATGCAGCGACGAGCACCGGGTCCTTGAGACGCACCGGCAGCCGGTGCGCCTCGGAGACGCCGTGTTTCGAACAGGTGATGTGCCGGACAGCGCCATCGCAGACACCGTCGCCGCCTTCGAACAGTTCCGCGATCGGTGTGATCAGCTCGGCGTCGGGCGGCGGCGGGCGGTCGCCACCTCCGCGATGCGTAACGCGCGGAACCGCGCCCGAGTCTTGGACCGCGTCCTCGAAGCGTCTGGGTTCGCGATCGAGGTAATCTCTGGAGTTGAGGAGGCGCGCCTGCTCATGCTGGGGATCGAGAGGGAGGTCGACCTGAGCGCGGGGAGGTCTGTGCTGCTCGACGTCGGCGGCGGTTCGGCAGAGGTCGTCATCATCGATGAAGGCGACCTCGTGAGCGCGACCTCGTATCCGCTCGGCGCGCTACGCATGCTCCAGCAGTTTCGAGAAGAAGACGGCGCGCGGCTCGCTAGCCGGGTGACCGAGCACCTCAAGCTCCACGACCGCCAGATCACAGATCTCCTGGGCGACGCTCCGGCCGCGCGCTTCGTCGCCGCCGGCGGCAACATCCAGAGCCTATTGGAGCTCGTCAGACTCCGCAGCGGCACGCTTCGCGTCGACAGCGTCGACGCGTGCGCGATCGAGGACCTCGGCGAGGAGGTGCGCCGCGTCGCGTCGATGAGCGTCACCGAGCGGATGGCGCGGCATGGCCTGCGAGCTGACCGCGCAGACACCATCGTCCCGGCCGGCGTCGTCTACCACCACCTGGGCCGGCTCGTCGGGGCCGAGCACGTCCTCGCGCCCCGCGCGGGCGTCAAGGAGGGGCTCCTCGCAGCGACCCTACAGCCCGATCACGAGCGGTAACTCAGCATGCGTGACCAACTCGAATCTGAGCTGAAGCTGCGCGCCCACAGCCCGGTCGGCGCGATCGCCGTAGACGCAGCCCTGAACAGCCTCGGCGTGACCTATCGACGATGCGCGCGCAGACACCACCAAGACTACTACCTAGACGACGACGCGGGCTCGCTGCGCCGCGGCGGCGTCGGCTTGCGGCTCCGCGCGAGCGGGGCGACGCGCATCCTCACGTGCAAGCTTCGCGGCGAGGGCAACGACGGCATGCACGTGCGGCGCGAAGTCGAGGTGACGTGGGATGACGTCGCGCCCCCTCGACACGCCGAAGACCTGCCCGCGCCCCTCCGTGAGGTCGTGCAGCCGCTGACCCAGGCGCGCGCGCTCGCCGTGCGCCAACGCCTCGTCGTCGAACGCGACGTGCGCGTCGTCTCTCAAGACGGCAACGACATCGGCGAGCTCGCGGTCGACTCGGTGCGCGCGCACGCGGGCGAACTGCAAGCGTCGTTCCAGGAGATCGAGCTTGAGGTGCTCACCGACATCTCGGCGAACAAGCGCGTCGCTCAAGGGCTCCACGACAGGTTGCCGGTCGCCTTCGCCGTCGACGACAAGCCGACCTTCGCAGCCTCGCTGCTGCGCCTTGCCGCGGCCAGGTCGCCATCGCGTGGCGCGCCTGATAGCCTGCGCGGGTGATCACCGCCGTCCAGCGCGTCCTCCGAGCTCGAGTCGTCGTCGACGGAGAGGTTGTCGGCGCCGTCGATCGCGGCCTGCTCTTGTTCGTCGGCGTGGAGCGCGGCGACAGCGCCGCCGACGCCGACGAGACGGCGCGCAAGGCGCTGAACCTCCGCGTCTTTCCAAAGACCAAGCCGACCGATCTGTCTGTGCAGGACATCCAGGGCGAGGTCCTGGTCATCAGTCAATTCACGCTGGCAGCCGAGCTCCAGCGCGGCAACCGCCCAGACTTCACCGCCGCGGCGGCGCCCGACGTCGCGCAGCCGCTCTACGAACGCGTAGTGCGCAGCCTGCGCGCAGGCGGGGTCGAAGTCGCCACGGGTCAGTTCGGCGCTTCGATGCAGGTCGAGTTGGTCAACGACGGCCCGATGACGTTCTTGCTCTGCGTGCGCGACGGCAAAGCCCGCCCGCGCTCGGACCTACACCGCTGATTACGCCGGCGCTCGAGAGTCATCAGGCGAGGCCGAGGTCGTCCATATCTTCTTCTTCGAAGCCTAGGTAGTGACCGAGTTCGTGATAGAGCGTCACGCGGATCTGCTCCTGAAGCTCCTCGCGAGAGGCAGACATGCGCTCGAGGTTCCGCTGGAACAGGAAGATCCGGTTCGGGCGCAGCACCGCCTCGGGGTCGCCGGACTCTGGCAGCGGCACGCCGTCGAAGAGGCCGAGCATGTCCGGCGAGACCTCGTCCAGGCCCGCGCCGTCGAACTGCTCTAGCTCAGGGAAGTCGTGGGCGATCACGGCGACGCGGTCCAAGCTCGTACGGAACTGCCGCGGCAGCGCGCGGGCCGCAAGCTGGATCTGCTTGTCAAACTCCTCGCGCGGCATCCGTGACGGGACGACATATTTGTCGGGCACGGCCGTCGCCGCCCGCTCAAAGAGGCCCTCGGCCGCCTCGAGCTCGCCGCGGCGCTCGAGCAGGCACCCCGCGACGACGTCCGCGTCGGCCAACGCGTCCGGCAGCGCGCGCGCGGCCTGCACCGCCACCTCGGCCTCATCGAACCGCCACTGAAGATACAAGCTCATCGCGAGCCAACACCGCGACGACGGGCAGTCCGGGTCTGATGTTAACACGCGGCGGAACTGCTCTTCGGCCTCGCGCGGCATGCCGAGCCCGAGATAGGCGTCGCCCCGCAAGAACGTGAGGTCCGTGGCGATGCCGCGTCCGGCCGCCGACGCGGCGTCGATCGCCGCGAGCCCGTCTTCGAGCTTACCGTCCGCCAGCAGCTGCTCGATCTCGCGCATGACCGGGTCTGCGCCCACGCCGTCGTCGATGTCCGGCGGCACGACGCCTTCGGGCTCGATGTCCATGCCATGAGTCAACCAACGCGGCGGCGGTCTGTCGACCAGGCACCCGTCAGTTCTCGGCCCGAGGCCCTGAGACGCCGCGCCAGCGCCTTGGCGCTAGATCTCCAGCAGGCCCTCGCGGATCGCGAGCCGCGCGATCTCGGCAGACGAGTGACAGTCGAGCTTCCGCTGCAGGTTTTCGCGGTGCTTCTTGACCGTCCCGAGCGACAAGTCAAGGACCGCGGCTACCTCTTTGTTGGCCTTCCCGACCGCGAGCAGCTGGAACACCTCGCGCTCGCGCGGGGTCAACACAGAGAGCGGCGACGCCTCGTCGGTCGGCGCCTCGCCCCGAACGGCGCGCGCCATGAACCCCTTCGCCACCTTCGGGGAGAGGTAAGAGTCTCCCCGCACGATCGCGTCGATCGCCAACGATAGCTCTTCTGGTTCGCTGTTCTTGGAGAGGTAACCGTCGGCCCCTGCCTGGAGCGCTTGCTGAACGAACTTCAGGCCTTCGTGCTGCGACGCCATCAGCACGCGCGTACGAGACGACGCGCGCTTGATCGGCGCTACGGCGTCCAAGCCGGACATCCCGACCATCGTGATGTCGAGGATGACTACATCCGGCTTCAACTCGCCCACCAGTTCGATCCCACCGCGCGCATCACCGGCGTCCCCGATCACCTCGAACCGGTCTACGCTGTTCAGCAATGACCGGAAGGCGGCGCGCACGATGGCCTGGTCATCAATGAGTACGATGCTGATCTGCTTCGGTCCGTCCATAGCTGATACTGCGTTGTTCACCCCGCCAAATCGCCGGGGTCGGCGAGCAGCCGCGATGGGATCGTAACGCGGAAGCACGCGCCCCGCTCGCTGACCTTGAGGTCGATGGAAGCACCGTGTGCCTCCACGACTTTTCGGGCGAACGCGAGGCCGATCCCCGTCCCCGCGTCCTTGAAGCTCCGGAACGGCTTGAAGACCTCGCTGCGGAGATCAGGCGAAATCCCAGGGCCGTCGTCCTGGACGTCGACGTAGACCCCGCCCGCGTCACGCGAAGCGGAGACGTGGACCTGCCCGTCGCCTCCGCAGGCGTCGGCCGCGTTGCGCAGGAGGTTCTCGAACACCTCAGAGAGGATCTGGCGGTCTACGTCGGCGACGAGATCTTCGCCCACGTCGACCTCGACGCGCATGGCGGCGAATAACTCGTAGATCCTCGACGCGCTCACCGCGTCGTTGATGACGTCGCAGAGCCGCGTCGACGAACGGTCGAGGCTCAGCGGCTTCGCGAACGAGAGCGTCGCGCCGAGCAGGCGCTCGATCCGCGCCAAGTTGTCGGCGAACTCGTCGATCAGCACGCCGTCTTCGACCGAGAGCTTGTCGCCGACCGCGCTGAGCGCGTGGCGGAGCCCGGTGATCGGCGTCTTGATCTCGTGACTGAGAACGGACGCTGACTCGCCGATTTTGGCGAGGTTCTTCAGCAGCTGTAGCTCGCGCTGCCGCGCCTCGTCGCGCTCGCGCAGCAGCCGGACGTGACGCAGGCCGCGATTCACCACGTCCTGCAGGCTGTCACGCGTGACCGGCTTCTGGATGTAATCGAACGCCCCGCTGCGGACCGCCTCCGACGCTGTGTCGAGGTTTGGCGCGCCGGTGATCAGGATCACCGGCTCCTGACAACCGCGGACCTCCACAACCTCGTGGAGCACACGCATCCCGTCGTAGCCAGGCATCACGATGTCTGTGATCAAGACGTCGAAGCGGCCCGGGTGCAGGTGCGGCTCGGCCTCTGCGAAGCTGTTCGCCTGGATGACATCGAGGCCTTGCCGCTTGAGCAGGCGCGCCATGGTCGCCAGCAGCAGCTTTTCGTCGTCAATGATGACTGCTCGTGCCATTTCATCCGGCCGCGCGAGGGCGCGCTGCGAGCCTGCATTACAGCCCCTCGCGGCGTCTAACGACAGCCCGTGACCTACGAAAGCGCTCACGCCGCCGCGCGTGGGCGACGGGCAGGTGCCTCGAAGCCGTCATTCGGTATAACGAGCGGGGCAACCCGCGGTCGTGCCCGGCGAACATCTCAACACCATGAGCGACTCTGTATTTACCGGCTGTATGCCGGCTCTGATGACTCCTTGCACCGCGCGTGACGGCGAGCGCGCCCCCGACTTCGACGCGCTCGCCGAGAAGGGCCAGGAACTCGTCGCAGCGGGGATGAGCGGCGTCGTCTACTGCGGCTCGATGGGCGACTGGCCGCTGCTCACCGATGCATGGCGCATGGAGGGCGTCCGCCGTCTCGTCGAGGCCGGGCTCCGCGTCATCGTCGGGACCGGGGCCGTGAACACCGTCACGGCCGCGGCCCACGCGCGCCACGCAGCAGAAGTCGGCGCGGCGGGGCTGATGGTGATCCCGCGGGTGCTGTCCCGCGGGACGTCAGCGACCGCCCAGCGCGCCCACTTCGAGGCGGTCCTCGGGGCGGCCCCGAAGCTCCCTGCGGTGATCTACAACAGCCCCTACTACGGCTTTGAAACGCGCGCCGACCTGTTCTTCGCCCTGCGCGAGCGCCACGCGAACCTGGTCGGCTTCAAGGAATTCGGCGGCGCTGCGTCGCTGACCTACGCCGCTGAGCACATCACGAGCGGTGATGACGACCTGACGCTGATGGTCGGCGTCGACACCCAGGTGGTGCACGGGTTCGTCAACTGCGGCGCGACGGGCGCCATCACGGGCATCGGCAACGCCCTCCCCGGACCGGTCCTCCAGCTGGTCGAGCTCTGCATGCGAGCCCAGCGCGGCGACGAATCCGCGCGGCGTCGCGCCGGCGAGCTCGGCGACGCGCTGATGGTGCTCTCGACCTTCGATGAGGGACCCGACCTCGTGCTCCACTACAAGTATCTGCTGGAGCTGCTCGGCGACGACCGATACCGCGCGCACTTCAACGCGTCGGACGCCCTGAGCGACAGCCAGCGCGCCTTCTGCGCGGCCCAGCTGCGACAGTTCCAAGAGTGGTACGCGCGCTGGAGCGCGTGATCGACCGAGACCGCCTCCGCGCGCGATCGATCAGCCCGTCAGGCCCGCGTGGCGGAGCAGCGCCTCGGTCGAAGGGCCTCGACCGCGGAAGGCCTCGAAGACCTTCATCGGGTGACGGCTGCCGCCGAGGGCGAGCACTGTGTCTCGGAAACGGTGTCCGGTGGCTTGGACCGCAGCAGGGTCGTCGAGGCCCGCGTCCTCAAAGGCGCCGAAGGCGTCGGCGCTGAGGACCTCCGCCCACTTGTAGCTGTAGTAGCCGGCCGCGTATCCCCCTGCGAAGATGTGGCTGAAGGCGCAGAGGAAACGGTCCTCCGGCAGCGGCGCCAGCACCGTGCAGGTCGCCGCGACCTCGCGCTGGACGTCAAACGGAGTGCGCGCTGCTGACGGCTGGTACCCGTCGTGGAGCGCTAGGTCCGTCAAGCCGAAGTAGAGCTGGCGTAGCGTGTCGCTGCCCGCGCGGTAGGTGCGCGCCGCGAGGAGTTTGTCAAAGAGGTCTTGGGGCAGCGGCACGTCGGTCTCCCAGTGGCCGGAGAAGCCCCGCAGCGTCGGCTGGTGGTAGCACCAGTTCTCCATGACCTGGCTCGGCAGCTCCACCGCGTCCCACTCCACGTTGTCGATGCCTGCGGCGCCGTCGCGGTCGACGGTCGTCAGCATGTGTTGGAGGCCGTGCCCGAACTCATGGAACAACGTCTCCACCTCTCGGAACGTCATCAGCGAGGGGCGCTCGCCCACCGGCGGCGTCCCGTTGCAGACCAAGTATGCGATCGGCAGTCGCACGTCCTCACCCGGTCCAGCGAGCGTCCGACTGCGGCCGAGGCAGTCGTCCATCCAGGCGCCGCCGCGCTTCTCTGCTGGGCGAGAGTAGGGGTCGAGGTAAAAGGCGGCGCGCGGCGCGCCGGTGCCGGCGTCGAGGATCCGGAAGAAGCGCACGTCGTCGTGCCAGACCGGCGCGGCGCCGTCGGCGGCGACGACCTTGACGTCGAAGAGCCGCTCGGCCAGCGCGAACATGCCCTCGAGGACCTTGGGCAGCGGGAAATACGGCCGCAGCTCCTCGTCGGTGATCGCGTAGCGGTGCTCGCGCAAGCGCTCGGCCCAGAAGCCGACGTCCCAGTGGCGGAGCTCACCCTCGAACCCTCGCTCGGCGGCGAAGGCCTGCAGCTCGGCGTGGTCGTGCTGGGCTGCCGGCCAAGCCTTCTCGCGCAGCTCCCCCAGCAGGCCGCGGATCTCCTCGACGCTGCCCGCCATCTTGCGCGCGAGGCTCAGCTCGGCGAAGTGGGCGAAGCCCAACAGCTTCGCCTTCTCGTCGCGGAGCTGCAGGATGCGCTCGATCGCGCCCTGGTTGTCGGTCTCGCCCGCGCACGCGCGCGACACGTAGGCGCGATAGACCCGCTCTCGCAGGTCCCTGCGGGTCGCGTGCTGGAGGAACGGCAGGAAGCTCGGGCCGTCTAGCGTGATGCGCCACGGCCCGCCGGCGGAAGTGGCCTCGGCGCCCTTCGCCTCGCGGTACGACTGCGCCGCGAGGTCGAGCGCGCTGGCCGGGAGGCCGTCGACCTCGGCGGGGTCGTTCAGGATGAGCTCGTAGGCCTTGGTGGCGTCGAGCACGTTGTTGGAGAAGGTCGTCGAGAGCTCCGCGAGCTCACGCTGGATCTCGTTGAAGCGCTCCTTCGACGCGCCCTCGAGCGCCACGCCAGACAGCTCGGCGCCGCGGATCGTCGCCTCGAGGATCCGCTGCTGCGCCTCGTCGAGCCCGGCCCCGTCAGGGCCGTCCCGCAGCGCGACCGCGGCGTGGTGCAGCGGCTGGCTCTGGCCTACGCGCGTGAACAGCTCGACCACGGCGGGCTGCACCGCCTCGTGCGCGGCCCGCAGCTCAGGTGAGTTTCTCACCCCCGTCAGGTGCCCGACGGCGCCCCAGGCGAGCCGCAGCGGCTCGAACCGCCGCGTGAGGTCCTCGACCAGCGACGACCACGTCGGCTGAATGCCCGCTTCGATCTCAACGAGCGCGCGCCCGAGGGCTTCGACCAGCGCGCGGATCGCGGGCTCAACGTGCTCGGGGCGGATCGCGTCGAACGGGGGCGGCTCGTACGGCTGCAGCGCGAGGAGGGGATTGGGATCGGCGGGCTGGATCACACCCTCTCTATCGGAGCGACGCCTTCGATTTGCAACAGGGTCGCTGCGGATTGCGCGCGGCGCGAGCCGTCCTAGCGCGGGCGCGGCACGAGCCCGAGCGCGTCGTAGGTGCGCGCGACGGTCTCGCTGGCGCGCTCGCGGGCGCGCTCGCTGCCGCGCTTCATCACCCGCTCGAGCTCTGCCGGATCTGCGCGCAGCTCTTGGTAGCGCTGCTGCACCGGCTCCAGGAGCGCACAGACCGCCTCCGCGACGTCCACCTTGAGGTGGCCATACATCTTGCCGTCGTAGTCCACCTCCAGCTGCGCAAACGTCCGCCCAGTGCACGCGCTCAAGATGCTGAGGAGGTTCGCGATGCCAGGCTTCGACGCGGCGTCGTAGACGATGCGCGGCGGGTCCTCAGGGTCGGTGACCGCGCGCTTGAGCTTCTTGGTGATGGCCTTGGGGCTCTCGAGCAGGCCCACGTAGTTGTTCGGGTTCGCGTCCGACTTGCTCATCTTGGCCGTCGGGTCTTGCAAGGCCATCACGCGCGCCGCCACCTTCGGGATGAACGGCTCGGGGACGCGAAACGTCTCGCCGTGCTCGGTGTTGAAGCGATGCGCGACGTCCCGACAGAGCTCTAGGTGCTGCTTCTGGTCATGGCCGACGGGCACTTGGTGCGCCTGATACAGCAGGATGTCAGAGGCCATCAACACCGGATATGAGAACAAGCCGACGTTGATGTTCTCGCTGTGACGCTTGGCCTTGTCCTTGAACTGCGTCATGCGGTTCAGCTCCCCCATCTGCGTGTAGCAGTTGAGGACCCACGCCAGCTCAGCGTGCTCAGGGACGTGGGACTGCACGAACACCGTGCTCCGCTCCGGGTCGATCCCGCAGGCCAGGTAGAGCGCAAGCGTGTCCAGCGTCGCGCTGCGCAGCGCCTCGCGGTCCTGCCGCCCGGGCACCGCGTGCAGGTCCACGATGCAGTAGAGGCACTCGTAGTCCTCTTGCATCGCCACCCACTGACGCAGCGCGCCGAGGTAGTTGCCGAGCGTGAGGATTCCGGACGGCTGGCATCCGCTGAGGACGATGGGGCGGCTCATGGTCGTTCTGCAGGGAGCGGAGCATGGAGCAGCCGCCGCCGCAACGCCAGCGCCGGCTGCCCATCCCTGCTAGCGCCTTGCTCAGCCACCGACGGCGCCGCCGGCAGCGGCGGGCGCCCGCGCCTCGACGGACAACTCCCCGCGCTCTACGCCGACGATGACCGCGCTGCCGTCGGGCACGTCGCCCTGGATCAGCTTGCGGCCGATCCGGGTCTCGAGCTCACGCTGCAGGAAGCGCTTGAGCGGCCGCGCGCCGTAGACCGGGTCGTAGCCTTGCTCGACGAGCAGGTCTCGGGCCGCGTCGCTGACCTCGACCGTGATCCGACGCTCGGCCAAGCGGCCACGCAGGGAGCCGAGCAGCAGGTCCACGATGGCGCGGAGCTCGCCCTGCTGGAGCGGCGTGAACATCACCGTGTCGTCGATCCGGTTGAGCAGCTCCGGGCGGAAGTGCTGACGCAGCTCCGCCATCACCTGATCCCGCACGTGCAGCCGCACCGCACCGTCCGCACCGATCCCCTCGAGGAGCATCGGCGCGCCGATGTTGGACGTCATGATGATCACGGTGTTCTTGAAGTCGACGGTGCGGCCTTGGCTGTCCGTCGCCCGCCCGTCGTCGAGGATCTGGAGGAGCACGTGGAACACGTCCGGGTGCGCCTTCTCGACCTCGTCGAATAGCACCACCGAGTAGGGCTTGCGCCGAACAGCCTCCGTCAGCGGCCCTCCCGCTTCATGTCCGACGTATCCCGGGGGCGCGCCGATCAGGCGCGAGACCGAGTGCTTCTCCATGTATTCCGACATGTCGATGCGCACGAGGTTGTCCTCGCTGTCGAACAGGGACTGAGCGAGCGCCTTCGCGAGCTCGGTCTTCCCGACGCCAGTCGGGCCCAAGAACAGGAAGCTGCCGATGGGTCGGCGTGGGTCTTTGATGCCCGACCGCGCGCGGATCACGGCGTCAGCGACTACCCCGACCGCCTCGTCTTGACCGATGACGCGCTCGTGTAGCAGCTCGTCGAGCTTGAGCAGCTTCTCGCGCTCGCCCTCGACTAGGCGCTGCACCGGGATGCCAGTCCAGCGGGCGACGATCTCGGCGATCTCCTCGCCGGTCACCTCTTCCCGCAGGAGGCGGTCGCCTTCCTGGTCGTCCGCGGCGAGGCGCGCCTCCTCGTCCGCGAGCGCCTTCTCCGCGTCCGGGATGCGCCCATACTTCAGCTCGGCTGCGGCGTTCATGTCGTAGCGCTGCTCAGCGTCCGCCATCTCCCGTCGCAGCGACTCGAGCTGCTCTCGGAGCGCTCGCACCTTGCCGATGGAGCGCTTCTCGTCCTCGTATTGCGCGCGCATCACGTCGACGCGCTCGCGCAGCTCCTGCAGCTCCTTCTTGAGCTCGGACAACCGCGCCTTGCTGGCGGCGTCCTTCTCCTTCTCGAGCGCGGCCTCTTCGATCTCCAGCTGCATCTGCCGCCGGCTGACCGCGTCGAGTTCGCTCGGCAACGAGTCGATCTCCGTGCGAATCATGGCGCAGGCCTCGTCGACCAAGTCGATCGCCTTGTCCGGCAAGAAGCGGTCGGTGATGTAGCGGTGCGACAGCGTCGCGGCGTGCACCAACGCCGCGTCTTGGATCTTGACGCCGTGGTGCACCTCGAAGCGCTCGCGCAGCCCACGCAGGATCGAGACCGCGTCCTCCACAGTAGGCTGCTCGACCAACACGGTCTGAAAGCGCCGCTCGAGGGCCGCGTCCTTCTCAATGTACTGGCGGTATTCATCGAGCGTCGTCGCGCCGATGCAGTGCAACTCCCCGCGCGCCAACATCGGCTTGAGCATGTTGCCTGCGTCCATCGCGCCGTCCGTCTTGCCGGCGCCGACGATCGTGTGCAGCTCGTCGATGAACAGCAGGATACGCCCCTCGCTGTCCTTGACCTCGTTCAGCACCGCCTTGAGCCGCTCCTCGAACTCGCCGCGGTATTTTGCGCCGGCGACCAAGCTGCCCATGTCGAGGGCGAAGACGGTGCGGTCCTTGAGGCCCTCGGGTACGTCCCCGCGCACGATCCGCTGGGCGAGGCCCTCGGCGATCGCCGTCTTGCCGACGCCAGGCTCGCCGATGAGCACCGGGTTGTTCTTCGTCTTGCGCGAGAGGATCCGGATCACGCGGCGGATCTCGTCGTCACGGCCGATGACCGGATCGACCTTGCCCTGCTTGCAGAGCTGCACTAGGTCACGCCCGTAGCGCTCGAGGGCTTCGTAGGTCGCCTCAGGGTTCGCGCTCTGGACGCGCTGGTTGCCGCGGACGTCCTTCAGCGCGGCGAGGAAGCGCGCCTCGTCGATCGCGAACGCCTCGAACAGCTCCTTGAGCGGGCCCTCAGCCGTGGCGAGCAGCGCCAAGAAGACGTGCTCTACGGAGACGTATTCGTCCTGCATCTGCTGCGCCCGCTGCTCCGCGGCCTGCAGCGCGCGCCCCAGCGCCTGGGTCAAGAACACCTTTTCCGGCGCGTAGCCGGCGCCGGAGCCTCTCGGCAGCTTGCGCAGCTCCGCCTGGACCGCGCCGATGACGGGCTCGATCGGCGCGTCCATGCGCTCGAGCAAGCGACGAATGAGACCATCTGCGGGCTCGAGCAACGCGAGCAGTACGTGGCCGGCTTCGACCTGCGGGTGCCCCGCGGCGATCGCCTGCTGCTGCGCGGCCTGCAGGGCCTCTTGGGATTTCTGAGTGAGCTTGTTCGCGTCCATTGATGACCTCCTAGGTTGATGACGCGCGACCCAATGCGATCGCTGTGCCAACCCGTAGAGATCCTCGTAAGCTGATTGTTTTCAGCGCTTACGATGGAATTTGCGGGCTCAGACCCCTTTCCAAATGCTGCCATATTGGCGCATTTTCGGCCTAGGTGCCAGTTTGGCACCTAGCGGATCAGACGCGAAGCTCGCCAGCCATGCCGCCGAGATCCACGCCCGCCAAGCGGGGCGCCACCTCATGCTCGACGAACGCGTCTACCTGCTCGGCGCAGCGCCCGACGAAGCGGCTGGGCTGCATCAGGTCCGGGAGCCGGTCCTTGATGGCGGCGAAGACCGGGTCGTCGGCGATCAGCTCCATCAGCGGGTTCGACCTCCCCTCGGCCTTGACCGCGTGCGCCGCCGCGCGGCTGTGCACGCGCACGCGCTCGTGCAGGTCTTGGCGGTCCCCACCGGCCTCGACACCTGCCATCAAGATCTCCTCGGTCGCGAGGAACGGCAGCTGCTCGGCCAGCTTCTTCTCGATGACCTTGGGGTAGACGACCAAGCCCTTGGTGACGTTCTCGATCAGCATCAGGATGCCGTCGATCGCCAAGAAAGACTCGGGCAGCGCGATCCGCCGGATGGCGGAGTCGTCGAGCGTGCGCTCCAGCCACTGCGTCGCCGCCGTGTGCGCGCTGGTGTTGGCCGCCTCGATGACGTAGCGCGCAAGCGCGTTGACGCGCTCGCAGCGCATCGGGTTCTTCTTGTAGGCCATCGCCGAGCTGCCGATCTGCTTGGACTCGCTCGGCTCCTCGATCTCGCCCTCGTGCGAGAGCAGGCGCAGGTCGTTCGCGAACTTGCTCGCCGACTGCGCGATCGACGACAACGCCTGGTGGATCGTCCAATCGACCTTGCGGGTGTAGGTCTGGCCGCTGACCGGAATCGACCGCTCAAAGCCCATCCCCTCGGTGACGAGCCGATCGAGCTCCTCGACCTTCTGGTGGTCACCGCCCGCGAGCAACAAGAAGGTCGCCTGGGTCCCGGTCGTCCCCTTCACGCCGCGAAAAGGCAGCCACTGGGCGACCCGACGCACCTCGTCGAGATCGAGCGCGAGGTCCTGCGCCCACAGGCACGCGCGCTTTCCGACCGTGACCGGCTGCGCTACTTGGAAGTGCGTGTATCCCAAGCACGGCTGCGCCCGCCACTCCTTGGCGAACTGAGAGAGGTTGTGGATGCAAGCGGCGAGCCGGCGCTCGAGCAGGCGCAGCGCTTCGCGGTAGATCACGAGATCGCCGTTGTCAGTGACGAAGCAGCTCGTCGCGCCGAGGTGGATGATCGGCTTCGCCGCCGGCGCCAACTCGCCGTAGTGGTGCACGTGCGCCATGACGTCGTGCCGGAGCTCCTTCTCAAGCTCGGCGACGCGGTCCCCGTCGAACGTGTCTCGGTGCTCGCGCAGCGCGTCGATCTGCTCGGTGGTCACCGGGAACCCGAGCTTTTGCTCGGCTTCCGCGAGGCAGATCCACAGGTCTCGCCACGCGCCGTGCCGGGCGCGCGGCGAGAAGAGGCGAGCCCTGTCTCGGCTCGCGTAGCGTTCGATGAGGGGGTGGTCGAAGCGGTCGCCGCGGTCCATGGACGTATCCAACAGGACAGGCGCCCGCTACGCCACGGTCAGCAGCGCACCCAGACCCGACGACGGTGCGTCTCGTAGCGTGCCGGGACCCAGACCTGCCGATTCCCCGCCTGGGTGACAACGCCCCAATGGCGGCCTCCGCATGCCCCGTAGACCCAGCCGTAGACGGCTGGCACCGGCTGACGCGCCCAGTATCCGGGCACCAGCACCTGCTCGCAGCGGGTCACCCAACGACCGCGGCCGAACGGCGCACGCAGCGTCGCAGCGCGACGGAGGCTGGGAGAGACGACCCGCGAGGTCCGCCGACCAACGGACTGACCCTGGCGATACGCTTGGCTGGGCGCTGTCCGCGCAGCCGCGTAGCGGCCAGAAAGACGCCCAGAACGCACGTCCTGCGCGGGCGCCGAGACGGCGGCCCCGATCAGGGCCGCCATGATCATGGGGATGTACTTCATGGCGCCCCTAAGAGCGCAGCGCGCGGGCAGATGATGCAGACAACCAGCAAATTCCGGCGGCGGCGCCCCACCTCGGAGCGTCCGTCATCCGCTGAGAAAGGTCGCAGCCGAGACGCTCGCGAGCCCCAAGGACGCCGCCGCGAACGCCGCTCGCCGCCACCCTGACGAGACGCCCGCGGCGCCACGCAGCAGGGCGACGGCGAGGGCCGCGCCCGCGAGGTCCGAGAGCCCGTCGAAGATCGAGCAGTCGCGGCCTGGGACGTACGCCTGGTGGAGCTCGTCCACGACCCCGTAGACGGCCGCGAGCGCCGTGGCCCCGACCGACCGCAGCGGCTGCCGCGAGCCCGCGGGCGCGCGCGACCACGCCAACCAACTTGCGCCGGCGACGAACCCAAACGCGAACACGTGCATCGCGTTGTGCACCAGCGCGCCGCCAGTCGTCGGCAGCTCCGCGCCAGGCGGGCGGGAAGACGACCACCAGAGCGCAGCCATGCCGAGCCCTGGGACGCACCACCTGAGCCACCGCGGCGCAGCGACGTACCGCGCGAGCGCGCGCGTCAGCCGAGCATCGCTCAACGTGCGCACCCCGGCAGCGCTACCTCACTGCAGCTGGACACGCCCGGAAAGACAGATGCCGCCGCGCGCGGCCGGCGCGGCGCGGAGCCCTTCTAGATAGACCGTCAAGAGGAACAGTCCACGGCCACGCTCGCTGTCGAGCGACGGCATCCCGTTCGCCGTGCTCGCCAACGCGTCTGCGAGCTCCGCGACGAGCTCAGGCGGCATCTCCGGATCAAAGAACTCAACCACGAAGCTGTCGCCGTCTGGACGAAGCTTCACGCCGAGATCTACGCCGCTCTTGCGGTACGACGCGCCGTGCTCGATCGCGTTATTGACCAGCTCGTCGACCACCAGCGCGAGGTTGTCGCAGATGCTGGACGCCGCGCCCATCCCGGCAGCGAGCTCGCGCACCTTGGCGCGCACGTCGCGCAGGACCGCGCCGTCAGGCTGAAACCACAGTTCGCCGTCGGTCATGCGACGCCCTCCACGACCATCGAGAGGTCCAACGCCGGCGCCGAGTGGGTCAGCGAGCCGATCGAGATGCGATCCACGCCGCACTCGGCGTAGGCCCGGACGTTGTCCAGGGCGATGCCACCAGACGCCTCGGTCTCGACCAAACGCCCCCGCTCTTCTGCGCACGCACGCACCGCAGCCACCGCCGCGCGCAGCGGCGCGCCCGCCTGAAAGTTGTCGAGCAGCACCACGCCGGCGCCGCCCCGCACGGCCGCCTCTGCCTCTTCGATGGTCCGCGCTTCAGCGATCACCGGGCGATCATGCCCCGCGACGCACCTACGGACGACGGCTTCGTAGTCCATCGGCCGCGCGAAGCCGAAGTGGTTCTCTTTGAGGAGCACTTGATCGAAGAGGCCGATCCTGTGGTTCTCGCCGCCACCCGCGACCACGGCAGCCTTCTCCAAGTACCGCATGCCAGGCGTCGTCTTGCGCGTGTCTAGGATCCGGGCGCCGGTCCCGGCGACACGATCCACAAACTGGCGCGTTCGCGTCGCGACGCCGGACAGCCGCTGTAAGAAGTTCAGCGCGGTGCGCTCGGCAGCCAGCAGCGGCCCCATCGCGCCCTCAAAGCGGAGGACCTCGTCCCCCGGCGCGACCGCGTCCCCGTCGCCGGCGCGCGCCTCGAAGACGCAGCCTTCGTCGAGCATGCGGAACGCCTGCTCCGCGCAGGCTACGCCAGCGAGCACACCCGAGGCCTTCGCTCGGATGACGCCGCGCCCGCGCGTCGCGTCCCCGCATGCGAGGGCAGAGGTGACATCTGCGGCCACAGCGAGCACATCAGAGCCGAGGTCTTCTGCCAGAGCCCTGCGGATGCACTCAGTTGGGTCTGCGCCGACGCTGGTCATCGGCCGGCAGACTACCCGAAAGCGTCTCAGGACGCATTCTCGCGGTGACTGCGCGGTCTTGAGCCCCCGCGCGCACGAACGGGCGCAGCGGCTGCAGCGTGCCCGGCCCCAGGCCCTCGACGCGCGCGAGGTCCTCGAAAGCCGCGAACGGCCCGCGACGAATGCGCTCGAGGACGATCGCCTCGGCGCGCCCAGGACCTACCCCCGGCAGCACTTGGAGCTCGTCGACAGAAGCGCGGTTCACGTCAATCCAGCGCGGCTGCGCGGTGGTCACGGCCGGCGGCGCAGCGAGGCCGCGCCACAGCGCGCGCCCCGCCGACAACAAGACCGCCGCTGACCACAGCCACAGGATCCGGCGCCAGCGCGCAGACAACGGCGTGTGTCTGCCGCCATCCGCGCCGCGACCCTGCGCGCGACTGGCGCGGCTCGGCGCTCCGCTAGGCGCGCTTCGAGCACGTCGATCCGTCGACCCAACGCTTTCGCAGTCTCGCATTCTGGCACCTCGGTGA